>JBFJYU010000080.1:0-11101 GCA_041622435.1 Thermoplasmatota archaeon
CCGCCTGGGGTCGGCCGCGCACCTCAACCTCAACGGCGTCCCCGACCGAGGCGCCGCGAACGTAGGCGAGCGCGATGCCCTTGCCGAGGCCCGGGCTCAGGCTGCCGCTGGTGACGACGCCGATGGCTTTGCCGTCCTTGAGAACGGGGCAGCCGTGGCGGGGAATGCCTTTCTCCTGGACCAGGCCGACGAGCCGATCGTGCTCGCCGCTGCCCTTCTGGGCCAGCAGCGCCTGCTTGCCGATGAACTCGTGGTCCCACTGGATGAACCAGCCCAGCCCCGCCTCGACGGGTGTGCGGCGGCCCTCGAACTCGTTGCCTGCGAGGCAGTACCCCTTCTCCAGGCGCAGCGTGTCGCGTGCGCCCAGGCCGGCCGGAACGAGGCCGTGCGGTCCGCCCACGAGCAGCAGGTGATCCCACACCACTCGCGCCTGGGCCGCCGGCAGGAACAACTCGACCCCCGATTCGCCCGTGTAGCCGGTCCCCGTGACCAGCACGTCGACGCCGGCGATCTGGCGGCGCTGGGAGTGGTTGCGCTTGGGAATGCCGGGGCTGCCCGCGGCGTCAAGGATGGCCTCGGCCGCCGGGCCCTGGAGTGCCAGGATGGCGTCATCGAGGGTCGTGTCCACCAGGTTGAGGCCGGCGGGGTCCGGCGCGTGCGCCTGGATCTGCTCGGCCACCGCCGCATTGAGGCCGGCGTTCGGGATCAGGTAGAACTCCTCGGGGCCAAGCCGATAGCAGTAGGCGTCGTCCAGGATCGTGCCGTCCTCGCGCAGCACGGCGGTGTAGCGGCCGCGGCCCTCCGCCAAACCGGTCGGATCGAACGGGCACACCCGGCCGATGGCGACGGCGGCGCCAGGACCCGACACGCGCAAGTTGCTCATGTGGCTCACGTCGAACAAGCCCGCGGCCTCGCGCACCGCGATGTGCTCGGCCTTGATGCTGCCATAATGAACGGGCATATCGAATCCGGCGAACTCCGTGAAGGTCGCGCCGAGTTCAGCGTGGGCATCGTGCAACGTGGTTCGCAGGGCCACGGCGCGAGCCACAGGAGCCGCCGATTTCAGGGTGCCGGACCCGGCGCCCGGCCGCTGGGTCGGCCCGGTTCGGCCGCTGGGCATCGACGGCCGCAGCGCGACGACCCATCTGCCCCTGGGGGACCGGACCGTTTATCGGATGTGTCGGGTAGCGGGCCTAGTGGATGCGGTCGTCTTGGAGGGCATCCGGAAACGGTACAAGACCGTCGAGGCCCTCAAGGGAATCAACTTCAATATCAAGGCCGGCGAGACCTTCTCGCTGCTGGGGCCCAACGGGGCGGGCAAGAGCACGCTGATCGAGATCCTGTGCACCATGCTGCGGCCGACCGAGGGCGAGGCCTGGCTCAACGGCCACTCGGTCCTAGCCGCCCCGGACCGCGCACGCAAGGAACTGGGTGTCGTGTTCCAGCGCATCACCCTCGATCCGTTCATGTCGGCGTACGAGAACCTGTGGATGCATGGGCGCCTGTACAAGGTGCCCAAGGACACGATCCGCCAGCGCATCCCGGAACTCCTGGAACTGGTCGACTTGGCCGACCGGTCGAAAGAGGCGGTTTCCCGCTTCTCCGGCGGCATGAAGCGGCGCCTCGAGATCGCCCGCGCACTGCTGCACGAGCCGCAAATCCTGTTGCTTGACGAACCCACGGTGGGCCTCGACCCGCAGTCGCGGCGGGTCCTGTGGGATCACATCTCCCGCGTCAAGGAGGAGCGTGGCATGACGGTCCTGCTGACGACCCATTACATGGACGAGGCGGACTATCTCAGCGACCGCATCGCCATCATCGACCACGGCCAAACCATCGCGCTCGACACGCCGGAGGCGCTCAAGCGGGAGATCGGCGGCGACACCCTCGAACTCAAGATGACGACGAACCCGGCCAAGGCGGCCACGCTCCTGCAGGGTTTGCCCAACGTCAACAAGGTCAACGTGGAGGACCACACGATCCGCCTCGGCATCACCGACGCCAACGAAACCATCCCTGTTCTGGTGACCGAGCTCAGCCGGCGTGGCCACCGCGTCGCCAGCCTGGTCCACCGCCCCATGACCATGGACGACGTGTTCATGGGTCGCACCGGCTACGTGCCCCGCGACAAGCTGAAGAAAATCAAGGGCCGCACGCGCCTGGCACGCTTCATGAGGGGTGTCTGAATGGCCTTCGTCCTTGACACCTACCTGCTGGCGAAGCGGGAGTTTTCCCAGTTTATCCGCCGGCCGTCGCGGGTTTCCAGCACCTTCATCAAGCCACTCATGTGGTTGTTCATGTTCGGCTACGGTATCCGCAGCATCGCGGGTCGCAACTTCTTGGTCAACGGCGTGGAGGTCAACTACCTCCACTTCATCCTGCCCGGCGTCATGGCGCTCGGCGTGCTCAGCGGCTCCGTGGGCGCCGGCATGTCGGTTCTTCGTGACCGCCAGGCGGGTTTCCTCAAGGAAGTGATGGTGGCGCCGGTGTCACGGGCCGCCATTCTGGTGGGCGTCGCCTTGGGCTTCGGGGCCCGCGGCATCTTCCAGGGCTTGGCCCTGCTTGGGGTCGCCGTGCTGCTGGACTTGCGCTTGGCGGGTGGCCCGATCGCCATCACCCTCACCCTGCTGGCCGTCGTTCTGATTCTCCTGATCACCGGGGTCTCGATCGTGGCGCTCAGCGTTGCCGCCGCCTGGAACACGGAGGACCTGCTCACCTACTCGGCCATCGCGTCGTGGGTCAGCCTGCCGCTCTTCATGCTGAGCGGAATCTTCCCGATCTCGCGCCTGCCGGGCTGGATGCAGGTTTTGCACCACATCAATCCCATCGCGTACAGCGTGGACGCGATTCGGCAACTGCTCATGGGCAGCGAACTCGGGTCCTTCCCGTTCTGGGCGGACCTGGTCGTCATTGGGCTGACCGTCACCGTGGCCATCGCCTTTGGTGTCCGCGTCATCCGCCAGTCGCCTGAGGCCCAGTAGGCCCGCGAGCGCCTGCGGGGGCCCAGCCGTGCGCCCGGTCTGGTCCGGTCTAGGTCCGGTCCAGGTCCGGGCGCGCGGCTTGCCCGGCCCTGCAAGAGGTTCTTGTAGGGCCTGGTCGATGCGTGGGGTGCTGATTGGTTTGGTTGGCCCGTGCGCCCTACCCAAGGGCATGCGTGCTTGAATGGTCCAGCCGGGGCTGGGGGTTATGCGGCAGTCGGCGGCCGCAACGTCTCGGTGCTCGATGCGCTTGCGGAGATGCATTGGACAACTGGGCTGGTCGGCGACGCCTCGGCGTGTTCACCAAGCCTCGACCTCCTCTTTCAATCGTTTTTGATGGCCTTCACAACGGCGTCACCGACGGCGCTGCACTTGTCGTCGCCACCCAGGTCGTAGGTGAAGATACGCTTGGCCACGCACGCCTCAATGGCCGACTCGACGGTGGCGGCGGCTTCAAGGAAGCGCTTGCCGCCCGTGCCGCTGCCGTGGTGCTCCAGCATCATGCCGGTCGCCTGGAGCATGGCGTAAGGGTTGACCACATCTTCGCCCGTGTGCTTGGGGACCGAGCCGTGTACCGGTTCGAACATGGCGTGTCTGGTGCCGATGTTGCCGCTGGCGGCCATTCCGAGGCCTCCCTGGAGGGCGGCGGCGAGGTCGGTCACAATGTCCCCGAGCATGTTGGGTGCGACGGCGACATCGAACCACTCCGGGTTGCGCACGAGCCAGAGGCAGAACGCGTCCACGTAGGCGTAATCCTTGGCCACGTCGGGGTAGCGGGCCGCCACCTCGTTGTAGCAGGCCCTAAAGAGTTGGCACCCGCGGCGGACGTTGCTCTTGTCGACGCACGTCACCTTGGCCGTGCGTTCCACGCCGGCGGCGGTTCGCGTGGCGGCCCGTCGCTCTGCGATCTCGAACGCCTTCTCGGCGATGCGGAGGCTGCCCTTGCGGGTGATGACGCGCGAGTCAATGGCCACCTCGTCGATGCCGCCGCGGCTGAGCATGCCCCGCGTGGGGGTGTAGCTGCCTTCGGTGTTCTCGCGCAGGATGACCATATCCACGTTATCCGGCTGCCACACCTCCTGAAACTGTCCGGACACCTTGTGGGGCACGCCCGGATACAGCTTGCAGGGCCGAATGTTGGCATACAGGTCCAAGCCGAAGCGCAGACCAAAGACCACGCCGGCGCCCGCGATGTCGCCGCTTGGGAGACTGACGCCCGGCCAGCCCACGGCGCCCAGCAGGACAGCGTCGGCGTCGTGGCACGCCTCGAACGCGCCCTCCTCCCACTCGCGGCCCTGCGACTGGTAGTATTGGGCTCCGCACTGGTACGTCTGCACGTCCAGGTCGAGGCTGTGCCGCTCGGCCACGGCGTCCAGCACGCGCAGGCCGACGGCCAGAACTTCCGGTCCAACGCCGTCGCCGGGCAGGGCAACGATGCGGGTCTTTGCCATTGTTGCTGGCCATCAGGGCTTCGCATTAAAGGGCCGGCAACGGGGAAGCGGGGAAGCGGGGATGGGGGTAGACTGGCGGTGCCGCGCCTGCTCAGACCGCCCGCGCCGACGGTCGCGGGTCGAGGCCGCCCCGCGCCGCGCAGGAAGCGGCGAGCGGATCGAAGGAGCACACCTCGTTTCGCGACGTGCCGAGCAGGCTGACGGCGGCACGGCGCCCGATCTCGATTGGCGTAGAATCAGCCCCCGCCGGCGAGCCCCCGCTCTCTTGGGCGGCGTCGGCGCGAGGTGCATTTGCACCCGTTGAGGTGCAGCGGCTCGGCGGTTTGGCCCCGGGTTTTATTTGCCGCGCCGGTTGTTGATGGCTTGGTCCATCTGGGCCGGTCATGAACATGAAAAATCCATTGTTTGCCGTCTGCATGCTTGCCCTTCTGGTGGCGCCCAACGTCGCTGCTGAAACGGGGCACGATTGCTTCCTCGCCGTCACGGGCGTGCCCCAGACGCCGCTGTCCTCGGGCGGCAGGACGGCATCGCAGCTCCTGACCTTGAATTGCCCGGATTCCACGAGCCGCGTCGGTGACCCCGTCGTAACCTACACGGTGACATCGAGCGGCCAAGGCGGAACCGGCGCGGGCGCATTGGACGAAGGGCCGCCGACCGTGGACTACCTGGGTCGCATTGAAGATCCGAGCACGCACGACTTGCCCCCGGAGGTGCAGGCCTTGATTCGCGGCGTGGATGTCACGCCGCCCGGCGACACGCTGTTGCCGGGCCTCTCCGGCATCGACCCGCGCGATGTGGGCGTGGATGTCGTCGGCGAAAACCGGTGGCAGGACCAGTGGCTCGTGATGGTTCCCAACCTGAGCACCTATCGCGTCACGTTCTGCGTC
This sequence comes from Thermoplasmatota archaeon, assembly GCA_041622435.1. Lineage (GTDB taxonomy): Archaea > Thermoplasmatota > E2 > JACPAO01 > JAHFTW01 > JBFJVP01. The sequence goes on from JBFJYU010000080.1 coordinate 5,317, forward strand.
AGCCTGGACGTGGACGGCGACGGCATCACCGACTGCGACCTGTGCGTCTCCTGGGGCCAGTGGCACTGAATCGGCCGTGCGTCCCTTGGCCCGGCCGGGGCGTTGCCGCCCCGGCCGCGTCGCCAGCGGGTGTGCTGGTGGCGGGCCCCGGATGGATGAGCTGCCCGCCGCCCTAGTTCTGCCGGTATCCAGGGTAAATGGCGGGCAACTCGTCGTGGGGTAGCCGGGTCTGGCTGGGCGCCAGCGGCAGGTGCAGGAACGCAGGCGTGTCGCCGCCGAGCAGGATGGTGTTCATGCTGCCCGTCGGGTCCTGGCTGATGTCGGGGTCGTTGTTGGTCAAGACGAGGCGCACGGTGCTGCCGGCGGGGGTCACGTCGTACTGGGGGTACATGGTGATCGTGAGGTTGTACGGCTCGCCGGGCGTCACGTCGCGGGGACCTGGCGGCCGCATGGCGACCCGCCCGCAGGGTTTGCTCCCCGCGAATGTGGCCGCCCGGGGCCCGACCGGTACCGAGCCCCGGCAATGGCCAGCTTCCGTCAGGGCAGCAGGTCGTCTAAGGCATCGTGACCGCCAATGGCTAAACACCGCCGAGGCTGCCCGGAGCAGCGCGAATCATGCTCGGCGTGGCCGCCGACACTGATGACGCTGCAAGCCAGCGCGTTTTCATCACCACAATACCAACTGCTCCACCCGTAGGCGTCGCCCAAGAGGCTCAGGGAGCCGTGTCGTCCGTGCGAGTGGTAGTTGCCCGCGTCACCTGTGGCACTGGCGCTGCTGTAGTGGACGCCCGCGCCGCCACACGCACGCGACCCCGTAGCAGTCCAGGCGGTACCCGTTCCGCTGGCCGCGATGCAGTTGATTCCAGCATCGTCGCACGACCCATTCCCACTCGCCGCGCGTGCATCGCCAAATCCGCTCAGGGCGATGCATCGGACCCCTTCACCGGAGCAACCCTCGTTGTACCCGGTGGCGTAGGCGTCGCCGAAGCCGCTGGCGGCGATGCAAGAAGCGACCACATGGTTGCACCAGCCGTAGCTCGTGGCGTTGCCTGCAACGCTTAGGGCCACCATGTCGCCGCATGCATCCCCTTAACGGATACTAAGCAGGGCACACGAGTCATCGTCGCATGGCGCGGCGCCTTCGACGCACGGCACGTCGCCCCCGGCCTCGTCCCCTGCAGCCGAATGGTGGACGCAAGTGATCCCTGATCCGCGACAAGCACCCCAAGCCTCGGGGGATTCGTGACGTTGTAGCCATAGCACACGCCACCCTCCTGGTACGCGTTGCCGAAAATGCTGACGACCAAACACGACGCAACCAATGCTGAGTAGCAGTCGGTGCCGCGCATCTGCCGGCGACTCATCGTGTTCATGCTGCCGGGGTCAAGGCAACGATGAGGATCTTTGCCATTACTGCTGCACCTCCAGGGTTTTGCATGAAAGGCCCGGCGACGGGGGAACCGGAGAGGAGCTAACCCCGCCCTGCTGCCCCGCGCCGGGCGACCGTGCTTCGTTAGACCGGCGGCACGGGCGGCAGGGGGTTGGCGCCGCCCAGCGCCGCGCAGGACGCAGCCAGCGGATCGAAAGAACACCCCTCGTTTCGCGCCGTACCAAGCAGGCTGACGGCGTAACAGTTGGCCAGGCCGCCTTCACAGAACGTGCCCTGACCAACGTTGGTCGCGTTGCCGGTTCCGCTGATGGCGCTACAGGCGATCGCGTTACCTTGGCAACCGCCTTGCGTGACGTTGTTGGAGGCGTCTCCCGTGCCACTGACCGCGATGCAAAACGCGTACGGGCCGCCAATGACGAAGACTGTGGTTACGCTAGAGTGGCAGCCGCCATCGCCGGCGTCGTTGCGCGCATCGCCAGTTCCGCTGAGCGCTATGCACGCGGCGGTGGGGCCATACCGTCCGCCGTACGCAGCGCAGCTGCCTTCACCGACGGTGTTGGTGGCGTTGCCGGTGCCACTGATGGCGACGCAAGTCGCCACTGGCGGATCGGAGTCGCCATCCTGGCGCCCGGGCCGGCAGCTGGCCTGGCCGCCCGTGTTGGTAGCGTTACCCGTTCCGCTGATGGCAGCGCAGGCAAGCAAAGGCCCTGATGTTGAGCCGGAATATCGGCCTCCCGTGGCTGGTCGGCAATTGCGGTCGCCGAATTCGTTGGAAGCGTCCCCGGTGCCGCTGACCGCCAGACATGCCGCCGTGGCCTCGGCACTGTCGGTGGTGTCCGCGCGCGTCCAGGGCCGGCAACTATCGTCTCCCACGTCGTTGGAGGCGTCGCCCGTGCCGGCCACGGCAGCGCAGGCGATGAACGGCGTACGGTCGCCGGCTGTGGTGACTGGGTAGTAGTATCTCGGCGGCCCACAAGCGTAGTCGCCACCCTCATTGCTTGCATCGCCGGTACCGCTGACGGCGACGCAGGAGACCGGGAAGCCCTGGCAGCTGCCGCCGCCTGGTGTATCGCTCACGGTGTTGCTGGCGTTGCCCGTACCACTGACGGCAACGCAGGACGTTGAGTTGAAGGCGTTGCAGAAGGGCTGGCCTTGGTTGGATGCGTCACCCGTGCCGGCCACCGCCAGGCATTGCATGCTACTGTTGTCGCATCCCCCGGGTGAGGCCTCATTCGAGGCACTGCCGTCGCCGCTGACTGCCACGCATGTGATTCGGCCATCTCTGCACTCGCCTTGGTTGCGGGCGTCGCCGGTGCCCGACACAGCGACGCAGGTTACGTCGTTGTTCCGGCAAACGCCTCGATTGGCTGCATCGCCGGACCCAGCCACAGCGATGCAGGCCACCGCTACGTGGTCGCACCAGCCCTCATTGCTGGCTCCTTGACCGCCGACGGCGACGCAATGGATACCGTAAGTATCGCTGCCGTAATCGTCGCCACAACCGCGACTCGCGAGGTTACTGCTCTGGCCGGTTCCGATTGCAACACAGTGAGCGCCGGTGCCTTCGCAGCCGTCGTCACCGTACGCCTGGTTCGATGCGTCCCCGCCTCCGGCAACGGCGACGCACTGGACCCCTGCACCAAAGCAACTGCCCCTGTTGCTGGCGTTGCCGGTTCCGCTGATCGTGACGCACTTGATCGTGTAGTCGCCGCACTGGCGGCCAGATGCATCACCCTCAATGCTGAGAGCCACGAACTGGCCGCACGCATCACCCCGCTGGACCTGGATTGGCGTACAGTCACCGGCGCCACAGGTGGTGGCTTGCTCGATGCATGCAATGGACCCCATTTCATCCGGCGGCGGGTTGCCGCCTCCGTAGGTGATGCAAGCAACACCGATAGCCTGACACGAGTTTTCGCCGCCGTCCTCACGGCTCGCATTACCCAGGGCGGACACAGTAACACAAGCAGCGCCATAATTGGACAGGCAGCTGCCCCGCCCACTGGTGGTTGACGCATTGCCAAGCGCGCTAACAGTTAGGCACGATGACCCCTGGATGCCGTAGCAACCCCGATCGGTGCCCTCGTTGCTGGCATTGCCCGTACCGCTGACGGCCACGCAACTCACAGCGAATCCCCAGCAAGCCCCTGAGTTGGCTGCGTCGCCGCCGCCCACCGCAATGCAGGTCACCTCGCCCCAACACGGTAGCCATCCGTCCGGACGATTGGAAGCCGATCCTCCCGCTACCGCCACGCAGGACACCTGGCCCGAGCAGCCCCAGGTATCATCGTTGCTTGCGTTTCCGGTTCCGGAGACGGCGATGCAGTTCACGAACCCGCCCGAGCAACTGGTATCGCCGCTCGAATCTCCGAATGCACTGAGCGCGACTGTACCGGCGCACGCATCATCTTCGACTTGGACATCGTAGGTGCCTGAACATTCCGCTTGCGCCGCTGCGCCCGGCATGGTCATCAAACCAAACAGGAGTAGTGCAACGATTAGTTTTGACAGAACTGGCGTTCTCGCCAGATTGAACCAACCCATAACCTGTCGATCGGTATGTCAATTAAAAAACCCGCCCGAAGCGCCGCGCGTGCGTCGCAGCCAGATGCCTGCGCGCAGCGCCGCCGGCCGTTCGCCCGCGTGACCGGACGTTGGCATATGGACCCCAGCATACGCTTGAGCACTTGCCCATCCCGGGGCGGGCCCCAATCGGCGGCCCGCGGCAACGCTCCACGATTGGACATCACGCGCCAGGTGGCCTAGGCAAGCCTCCAGAGGCTACGTCGCGCCAACCCGGCCCCAGGCGACGTTGGCGGGGCTGGTGAAACCGCGAGGAGCCAGTCCGGCCGGCGCGGCGGGTTGGCCAGCCGACCGGGGAGACGGGGCTGGCACCCATGGGCAGGCCTCCCACGATGTCAAGGTCGCCCAGGCCGCGGTGCACGACGTTCGATTTGCCGCCCTAGCCGGCTGTGAATCAGGGTGGGTTCCATGGACCGGCAGGCAGCCCACCCGCTCGCACCCGCACCTGCGCTACGGCAGCAGTTCAATCGCCGCTTCATTGGTGTTTTGCCCGCCCACCTCAACACAGGCATCGGTTGCACCGTCGCAGTCGTGGGAATCGCGGCCATCGTCGGCGCGGCCCGCAACACTGATGGCGCTGCATTGAACCAAGGCACCAAAGCACCTGCACATGCACCGTACGTGCGGATCGTCGCAACTGCGTCCCGCAGTCTCCATGCTCGCGTCTCCCGTTGCGCTGACTGCCACACAGTGAAGGCCTTCGCCATTGCACCCGGATCTCCCGGAGCTGGAGGTGGCGTCCCCGGAGCCACTAATGGCATGACATCGGGCGCCAGCGTTGCTGTGCCTAGCGCCGCGCGGACGAGTGGCCCCCTCCGGGCGCGCCGGGTTTCCCCACGAGGCCCGGAGCAACGCGGCCGGCCGCTAGGGCAACGATGTGGGTCCTAGCGATTGTTGCTGCCCTCCCGGGCTTTGCATGCAACGCCCGGCAACGGAAAGCGGGGAGCCGGGGACGCGCTAACCCCACCCGGCTGCCCCGAGCCCTCGTTGTTCCAGCAGACGCCTCGATTGGCTGCATCGCCGGACCCAGCCACGGCGATGCAGGCCACCGCTACGTGGTCGCACCAGCGCCCATTGTTGGCTCCTTGACCGCCGACGGCGACGTAATGAATACCGTAGAGACGCTAGCGGGCCGCCCGCATGCCTAGCCCTGCCGGTAGCCGGGGTAGATCGCCGGCAACTCATCATGCGGCAGCGGCATCTGGCTCGGCGCCAGGGGCAGGTGCAGCGTCGCGGGGCTGTCGCCGCCCAGCAGGAGGGTGTTCATGCTGCCGGTGGTGTCCTGGCTCACGTCCGGGTCGTTGTTGGTCAGCACCAGGCGGACCTTGCTGCCGGCGGGGATCACGTCGTACTGCGGGTACATGGCGATGGTCAGGTTGTACGGCTGACCGGGGGTCACGTCGCTGGGGGCGTCGAAGCCGTCCCGGTGGCGGGTGTCCTGGTAGCCGTGGTTCTGGCACACGGCGCGGCCCTCGCAGGGGGCCCCGTCGACCAGCAGCTTGGCGACCCAGTGAGTGCTGGCCTCGCTGCTCTTGGCCGTGAGGGTGACGTAGGGTCGGCCCACGAGCCGCAGCTCCTCGTCAGCGGTCAACTCAAAGACGACCTCGCGGGGGTGGCCGGTGACGGCCGATCCCGCCGTGCCGGTGGGGTCAGCGCTTGGGACGCTGATCGGCCCGAATCCGAATCCGCCAGCGTTGGCATCAAGCAAGACCTCTTGCTGGTAGTCGTGGATAATCGCCTCGCCCGCCTCGGCCATGCCAGGCGCCACGAGGCCGCCGTCGGCGGACAACTCCAGGCTCTGCCACGGCTGGC
>JBFJYU010000081.1:0-11041 GCA_041622435.1 Thermoplasmatota archaeon
GCGTCAACCTCGCCCAGCTCCTAGCCGACCGCGCCGGGCTGGCGCGCCCGCCGGCGGATCGGGTCCCGGTGAATGCGCTGGTGACGGCCGCAACGCCCGCTGGCGCCGCAGCGGAAGCCGTCGCCGCGATCGGGCGCGGGTTTCGTACCCTGAAGATCAAGTGCGGCGCCGAGCGGGAGGTCGACCTAGCGCGCATCGCGGCCATCCGCCAGGCCGCGCCACGTTGCAGCCTGCGCCTGGATGCCAACGAATCCTGGAGTCCCGAGTGGGCGCTGGCGCACCTCGAAGCGCTGGCCCCGTTTGGCGTCGAGTACGTTGAACAGCCCCTGCCGGCGGCGGCCCCGGATGCCCTGGCGCGCCTCGCCGCAGCGAGCCCTGTGGCCATCGCACTCGATGAGTCGGCGACCGACGTGGCCGCCATCGCAGCGCTGCTCGACGCTGGCGCTGGCCACCACATCATCCTCAAACCACAGCGGCTCGGCGGCCTGGATCAGGCGGTCGACGCGGTCACCGTGTGCGCCGATCGCGGCGTCGGGGCCACGGTGACTAACAGCCTGGAGTCGGCGGTCGGATTGACCGGTGCGTTGCACGTCGCCGCGTTGCTGGACGAGCCGCTGCCCGACTGCGGTCTCGGGACGGCCGGCTTCCTGGCGCGCGACGTCGCGGCACCTCCGCCGGCCGAAAACGGCTGGATGGATGTCCCCGCAGGGCCGGGGCTGGGAATCGGGGAGGTGCGCGTTGCAGCTCACATGGCTTGAACCAGGCAGCGCCGAGCAACACATCGCCGCCGCCGAGTTCGAGGAGCGCGTCCACCGCGCCGTCGGGGTCTTGCGCGGGCTCGGCTTGCAACCCGGCCACCGGGTCGGCGTACTCGCCGGCTCCAATCCGCTCCACGTCGTGCTGCACGCGGCCGGCCGCCGCCTCGGCTACGCCGTGTGTCCACTCGACGCGCGCCTGGGCGAAGCGGCACTGCTGGATCAGATGCAGGCGCTCGGCGTCGAGATCCTCGCCTGCGAGGCCGGTTTAGCTGGCTGGGCCGACCGAGCCCCGGCCTGGGACGGCCCCGTCATCGTGGGGAACCCGGACGGCACGGATTTGCAAGGGATTCGGGGCACACTTCACGCGCCGGCCAAGCCCGGGACCGGCACGGCCGCCATCCTCCTGACGAGTGGCACGACGGGGCATCCACGAGCGATTGCCATCCCGCACGAAGCCCTGCGGCGGCACGCGCTGGCCGCCAACTTGAGGCTGGACACGGGGCCGGCGCCCGTGTGGCTCGCCGTCCTCCCGCTGATCCACGTGGGCGGCGTCGCCCTCGTGCAGCGCTGCCTTGACACCGAAGGAGCTCATCTCGTGCTTCATGGTCGCTTCGACGCGGCCGACGCGGTGGCTGCCCTGGAGCGCCACAACGTGACCCACGTCAGCCTCGTCCCCACCATGCTCCACCGCCTCATCGACGGCCGTCATGCGCCGCCGCCCACCCTGATGTGCGCGCTGGTGGGCGGCGACCGCTTGGACCCTGCCCTCGCTGCCCGTGCACTCGGGGCGGGCTGGCCGATTTACGCCACCTACGGCCTCACCGAGGCGTGCAGCCAGGTGGCCACCGCCACGCCCGATGAACTGCGGGCGCGGCCGGGCACCAGCGGGCGACCCCTCGACGGCGTCCAAATCACGATCCTATCCGAGGTGGGGCAGGCGTACGGCGGCGACGAGGGCGAAATCATCGTTTCTGGGCCAACCATCCTCGGCGGCTCCTGTCGTACCGGCGACTGGGGACGCCTGGAGGACGGCTACCTATACGTGGCCGGCCGGCGGCTGGACCGCATCGTCACCGGTGGCGAAAACGTGGACCCCATCGAGGTCGAGGAGGTTCTCGGCGGCCACCCCGACGTAGCCGACGCGTGCGTCGTCGGCGTGGACGACGCTGAATGGGGAAGCCGCGTCGTGGCCGTCCTTGTTCCCGCCGGGGAGGCCCCCGTCGCCAGTAACTTGGATGAATGGTGCCGGGCCCGCCTGGCGCCACCGCAATGCCCCCGCGCGTTTCTGTTCACCGAGCGGCTCCCCCGCACGGAGTCCGGCAAGCTGCAACGGGCCGTGGTACGCCGGTTTGCCGCCGAGCACGCGTTGGGCTGACCTGAGCCAGGGGCTAAATCAAGTCCACCGTGGGCTGGCAAGCCGCCACGGGCACCTGCATGGATTCGCCGGCGGCCTGCGCGCTGGCCGTCGTCGTGCAAGTGGTTTCCTCGTCCTGCGTGTAATAATTGTATTCGTACGAGGAGAATTCGGCGACGCTGACGCTTGTCTGGCCCGGCCCGCCCGCCGACACCTCCCTCGAGTGCTCGGCGTAATACTCGTCGCCGTCGCGGGCGTTGCTGAACTCCTGCACATGCACAAAGGTGTCCGCGGCGCCAACGGCCACGCTGGCCAGGGTGCCCGAACCGTCCGCGAAGTAGTAACCCGCGTCCTCGTAACCGTAGTGGGCCGCCACCGCCGTCGCGCCGATGGGCGTCGCATACGCCATTGCCGTCTGCGAATCGTACGTCGAATCGCCGTAGTAATCAGTACAGTAGCTGGCAACATCCGCGTTGGCGCCGGCCGTCATGGCCAGGGCCGTGTCCACGCTGTAGAAATCGGCGTTGCAGTCGTAGTCGTAATCCTCAAGAGCGTAGCGGGAGGCGCCGACGCTCGTTGCCGCCGGGTGAACCGTCACCAGCGCCGACTCGGTCCGTTGGTCGTACCAAAGGGCGCAGCGATCCGAGGTGGATGCCAGGGCCGTGACGACGCCGGCGGCCGCCGCGCTGACCTGTCTGCTGGTTTGAGTGTCGTACTCGCAGCCATCGTCCGAGTAGCTGTCAAGGACGCTGACGGTCGTGGCCGCCGGGTACACCGAGGCCACCACTTCACGCTCGCTGCCCATGTAGTAGCCCCAGTAGTCGTAGCACACCTCGTCGTACGACGCCTCAGCTACGTCGCCGGCCGGGCCGGTGACCAACGCGTTGACGGCGTGGGTTTCGAACGCATCCGTGCTGTCGCAGTCGCCATCTTCGTGGTCCTCCTTGGAGACGCCCACGGCCACGCCGGCAGGATCAACGGATGCGCCGGCCGCGACGGTTTCGTCCAGGTGGGCGTCCTTGGCGCATGCGCGGTGGAAGCCGCCCGTGGCCCCGGTGGTCCCGTCGCCCGCGTAGGCGGTGATGGAGTCCTCCGAGGACCCAATGGCAACCGGGCACGGCCCCGCATCGGACTGGCTTTCGTGGTCGATGCACGTGGGCGTTGTGCCCGTGGGGTCGGTCACTTCACACGCGGCGCCGGGGCCGACGATGACGGTCGCCAATACAAGCAGGAGCGGGATCAACAGCGTTTTCATGAAACCACCAAGCCGATACAATGACCGCCACCGACTGTATGAAATAAAAATGCACAGGGGGCTTGTGGTGGCTGGCCGCAGGGGGGAGGCTGTCAAGCCGGGCAGGGCCGCCTGCGGCCTGGCCAACATAAGAAGCGCGGACGGAACCGCTGCCCGCGGTCGCGGATGCCGGCGGCCGAGCACTTGTAAGCCCAAGCGCCGATCGGCTGGCGTGGCCGACCAGGATATCTCCGACGAGGCCGTGGCGGCAGCCACGGGCCGCACGTGGCCGCAGTGGTTTGCGCTCCTGACCGAATGGGGCGCTGGCGAACTCAGCCACCAACAGATCGCCCAGCGGATTTTTGACAACACCGAGACCGACGGCTGGTGGTCACAGATGGTCACGGTGCGCTATGAGCAGCACATCGGCCGGCGCGTGCCTGGCCAGACCCACGCCGGCGACTACCAGACGAGCGTCTCGCGGACTGTGCCTGGTGATGTTGATGCCGCCTGGGAAGCCGTCCTCGGGGCGCCGTGGATGGGCCCTGCGGCCCGCTGGGAGGAGGGCGCCAGCTTCGACGCCGACTGCCCCGTCGAGGTGCGAGCCGTCAAGCCGGCCAAGATGCTCCGCTTCTGGCGCCACGCGCCAAGCGGCCGGTCAACGGTCGAAGTGGACTTCCAGCCGCGCGCGTCGGGCACGGCCGTCCGCTTCCGCGAGCACAAGATGGCCAGCGAAGACCTCGTGGCGCCGGCCAAGGAGCGTTGGAGTCAGGCGCTGGATGTCATCGCGGGGCACCTCGACTCCTGATTCGTTGTGGGGTGCGGCCGCCGACCGGCCTGGCTAGCCGAATGCAGGGTTCCAGGAGCCGCGATCAAGGCGGTCGTACTCGCCGTCCGGCTGCGCTATGCTTCGCCGTACGCCGAGTACCACGCGCCCTTTCCATACCCCTCATCCACACCGACTTCGACGAACAGCGTCTCCGTCTTGAATTCGGTGCGGCGCATGAACTCCTGGTAGACGTACTTGGCCAGGTCCTCCGCCGTCGTCGATGGCAGCGGCAGCAACGCGCAGTCCTGGCGCGGGAACGTGAACTGCTTCGGCTCGCCGGTGTAGGGGTCCGTGACCCGGAATGCGACGTGGTTCTCGTCAATGTCCAGGTTCGAATAGTGATTGGATTCGGTGGGGATCAGCACTAGGTGGTCGATTTCGTCGCCGATCTCCTTGAGCGTCTCCGTGATGATGCCGAAGTCCAGCACGATGCCCCACTCGTCCTGCTGCCCCTTCATGCGCAAATGGATCGCGTACGTGTGGCCGTGCAGGCGGCCGCACTTCTTGTGTTCCGGCGTGATGTGCGCGGAACTGAAGCGCAGCCCCTTGCGCCAGCCGTCGATCCGGAGTTCCATCATGGCTGCGCCCACGGGCAGCAGTATAAAAGCGGTGCCGGAGGCTGCGGTGGCGAGACCCCGGCCGCCAGGGGAGCCGTGCGATGGCTGCACGACATCGGCTGCGCGGCGCTTCAGGCCGGGCGTGCCGCACCAAGAGTCATTTTTAGCGTAAAACGCAGATTGAGCAGCCAAAAGCCTGCCTACGCGGTTCGCAAGGTCCCGTGAGGCTAACTACCACGTGTGTGTATTTCTGGACATGCAGCGATTTGTTTGGGCCGCACTCATGCTGTTGATCCCCTTGGTTTCCCTGGTGCCCGCCGTGCAGGCGGGCGAAGTCCACATCGTCGTGGGGGCGGGTTTACCGTCGCCGGTAAACGCCGTGGCTTACCCCGGCGACACGATTCTCTGGGAAAACCGCCATTTTATCGGCGATGACGTCACGGTCGAAGCGCATGATGGTACGATCTGGTGCACCGACATCCCCCGCGAGGCGCCCGGCAATACCTGCGAACGCAGCGTCGAGGAGTTAGGGCTGGCACCAGGTGTTACGTACTACTATACAAAGACTGGCGGCAGTTCGAATACGGGCAGTATTTGTATTCCTGAGCCGGCCACGTTGGCAATTACGGAGCCGACTGCCAGCGCCGTCCTCATTGGCGATACATTGGTGCGCGGAACCGTGGCCGCCGCGTTCGACGTCGACTGGGTTGAGGTCCGCCTCGGAACGGGCCCTTGGGTTCGCGCCAACGGTGTTGGGGATTGGGCGGTAACCATCGACGCGCGGGCAGCGCCCAACGGAATCACCACCGTGGAGGCCCGCGCCCAGGTTCACGAATGCCAAATTCTGGAAACGTCGACTGCCGTTGAAGTTGACAACCCCGCCTTCGCAGACGCTCGCATTACCCGTTTGGTGTCGCGCGCGGCCGATGCAGAAACGTGGGAGACGAAACTCCGCGCCGAGAACTTCGGCAATGTTCCGGCATCGTTTGATGTTTTGATTGAGGAAGAAACAGTATCCGGGTGGCGCGCCTTCGAAACGGTTCACTTTGATCTCGGCCCCTACGAGGACGAAGCACACGAATGGACCACGGGAACTTGGGGCGGCCGGCGTGCCACAATTCAGAATTTCGTGGCGTTTGATGGCGTGACCCCCATACCGGACGCACACGCGGAATCGGATGTCGCCGACACGCTCTTCCTAGACCCGCTCGCTCCGCCGACCCTGCGAATTCAGTCCAGCGACCCAGGCACCTACTCGACCATCATGGCGGAGCCAGGGGATCTGATTACGGTCGTTGTGGAGTTCACTTCCGCCAGGTACCGATTGTTCGGTCTCGGCGGGGGGATCTACTGCGCCGGCATGGCCGTCGAGTATGATGCCCGGTGCTACCTCCGGTTTTCTGAGCCAGGGCAATACGAATTCCGTATGGATCTCAGCGATCGACCACCGCAGCGGCCGGAACAAGCGCAGGGCGTCTTCAATATCGTTGGCGAACCAGCTAGGCTGAATCTCGACATCCTGTCTCCGGCGGACGGGTCGGTGGTTTCGCCCCTTGTGGATGTCCATGGAACGGCTGGCGCGGATGCGGGATTCAGAGGGCTCTGGATCTCTTTGGATGGTGCCCGTTCGCAAAAAATTACTGCCGGCGAAACATGGATCAAATCGTATGATTTCGGGGATGATTTCACGGGCACCGAACACGATTTCGAAGTGACCGTGGTGGATCTCGCTGGACGATCGGTGCATGATGTCGGGGCCGTTACGATCGACAACCCCCTCAAACCGGATTTCGTCGTCGATCGCCTACTCGTTCAGCAGGACCACCAGGAAAACTTTGGCCGGCCCCGCGTCGTTGTGACCATTGCAAACGACGGCACAAAGGCGGCGCCGCCGGCGGCCTCCTTCGAGTATTTCCACGACGGTGCTTGGCACGAATTCGGTGCTGTCTCGCCGTCGGTTGACCTCGAACCGGGCACCACGTTGACCTTGGCGCGTTCCTGGAGCGACGCGTCGTTGGTCGGTGAATTCCCGATTCGGGTCACGCTCGATCCAGCCGGTGCTTATGTGGAACTGGACGAGGCCAACAACCAAGCCACCGCGTCGGGGTACCACTGGGTGCGCGTACCGGGGGTCGACGTGGGGAGCCTCGTCTAGAACCCGGGCGTTGTCACGGGTGGCGGCGACGGCCGGCCACGGCAGGGCCTTTCCTGCCGGGGCTGGTGCGGCCGTGACATGCCCTTATCTTGAATGATATGTTATCTTCTGTCTATGCGCACTTTTTCGCTTTTAGTGGGCGCGGTCGCCCTCTTGATGGCTACGCCAGCGCTCGGGTACACGACGACGATCATCGGGTCCGGCCACATTGAGGAGGCAGGTCAGGCGGGTGCCTTCAGCACCGCCAACTACGCGGCGTGGACTTCAGCCGACACGAGGTTCGACTCCATGGATACCTACGATCCCGGCGTGGATGGTTTCTGGGTGGATGTGCCCCAGCCGTTCTCCCGCGCGCTGCGCACGGCGACGACTTCCGACACCACGCCCGCTGGTCTCCAGAGCCTGAAGATCGACTTCTATGGCACACTAGCAAAGTCTTCCGACACCGGCGGCTGGACCTTGCCCAGCACGTTCCTGGGTACCTGCAATGTCTTCGCCCTGCCCGGCGAAGTCAACTGCCGGCCGGGGAATTTCGAAGAATGCCACTACTACTACGACCCGGATCAGGGCCGCATTGTCTACGAGGAATACTGGTGGAGCCCCCAGCGTGCCTACGTCTACGCGACCGCCGGGCTCGACCTCGACGTGAACGTCCACGTCGATGGGTACGAGAGTGACTCGCCCTACCACGATTCGAGCAGCATGTTCACGAATCACTGCCGGAACCACGTCGGGCTCTCCTAGTTCCGCCGAGCCGGCTGGCTGCCCAGCACGATCGGCGAGCGGGCCCGACGACCCTTGGCCGTGGACAAACGTACCCGCCTGAGGGGGCTCGGGGCGGTCGCGCGCATCCCCGCAGCCTGAGTCCGCGGCGCCTTGTCGTCGCGCTGCCACGCCCTCGGCCCCGCTTCCCGGCCTCCCGGGCCCCTGGAGGCGCGCGGCGCCTCTTGGGGGTACTGAAATCACTTCTAGCCGCTCGCCAAACCGGTCAGAACGCCCCGGCCCGTGTAGTGCGTGGTTTGGCTGCCGTCGTGGACTTCGCTGGTCCAAGCGATGCGCCCGGAGGCATCCGTGTTCGTCAACAGGCTGAATTGGTTGTCGACGCTACGGCCGGGGGAGACATGGATCGTGGCAGAGCACTCGCCAAACGACATTTCGGGGCCATCTTCGGCCCCGGGTTCGGCCAGGAAACCGACCGTCCGAACATCCTGGCAATGGTAGGTTCCATCCAGTTGAAGCAAGGGGTGCGCGCAGTCGGGGCGCTCCGCTTCGACTTCGAATGTGGTCCGGCCGAATCCGTGTTCGAAAATGCGGGGTCCGGTTTCGACGAGCGTCAGTGCGACAGAATCGGTGCAGGCAGGCGAGCCGTCAGTGCTCAGAATCATGGCCCCGGAGTAGGTGTTGGAGTTGGCGACCGCCGGGGCACACGCCAAAGTAAGGAAAACCGCCACGGCTAACAAGCGAATCATAAGCTTCACTTCGAATCGCCCTCTATTATTAAATGGTCCCAGTTTTGAATGGGCTCCCTCGCAGCATGGTGGCTGCGCTGACAAGGCCATGGCCCCGCCGCGAGTGCCGCTTAGAGAGCGCCGTGGATGGCTAATGGCGGTGCGACTGGAGCGCCTTCACCCGGTGCGCCCAACTGGGCCCCCTGGCGCGGGCGGCGAGGCGACCACATGAGCCGATCAGGACCCACTCAGGCGAGGTCGTCGGCTGGCCGCCAGCGTTTTCGACGACCGCCGCAACGGCCCCTGCGTGGCCGACCTGCCTTGTCCTTCTCGGGTTCCTGGCCTTCCTCAACCTCGTGACGCTCCTCGTGGTTCGGCACGACAAGCGCTTCGCGCAAGTGAGGGGCGGGTCCGGCCGCCGCGCCAACAGGGCCCAAAACAAGCCCCGCGTGCCGGAGAAGACGCTGCAACTGCTGGGCCTCGGCGGCAGCGGGGCAGCCCGCATCCACGGAACGCCTGCCACAGTGACCATTACGGCGCCGTCCGCCGGCCCAGTCGGTGGCACGTTCAACTGCGAAGGAACGGCCTCCTCCATTGACGGCGAGAAGCTCCTCGAAAATCGGCCCCGAAGAATGGCCCGCCGTGGCAGGCCCCGCGGCCTGGAGCGTTCCCGTCGAGACTGCGCCTCGTCCCAATGGTGACGTGATGCTCATGGCCCGCGCCACGGGCGAGGATCGAGACAGTCGAAAGCGTCACGATCCAAGTCAAGCGGCCGCGCAGCTTTCCGCCTGCGTTGTTGCGAGGCGCGGCCTTCAAGATTTATTTGGTGGCTCGCAACTGTAGGCGTATGAAACTCGCTTGGATGCTGGTTGTCTTCATTCTCCTGGCGGCGCCGCTGCCCGTACACTGGGCGTCCGCCTCGACCACACATTCGATTACCGTGGATCTCGATGTGGTCGCCTCGCCGGAATTGGCGGTGGTGGATCCGGGGGATGACCTCGAATGGATCAACGACAACCACAACCGCTGGCTGACCGTGGAAGCCAGCGATGGTACCGATTGGTGCTTCGAGATCCCGGCGCGGGTGGAAGGCGGCAACACGTGCACCCGCAGCGTCGCGAGCCTGGGTCTCTCTGGCGGACTACACGCCTACGGCATGCTGAACGAGGACGGCGATCAGGGCACGGCGCGCATCTGCGTAACCCAGCCTGCGAGCATCAGCTTCACGGCTGCGCCCGCCACGGTGACGGGGGACCTGGTGCTGGAGGGCACGGTGTCGGCTGCTCGTCCCGTGGCCCGCGTGGAGGCCCGCATCGGTGATGGACCGTGGGTGCGTGCCCTAGGCGCAGAGGACTGGTGGGTGAGCCTTGATTCGACGCTGAGCACCAATGGCGCGCACGATGTCGAGATTCGGGCCCCGCTCGTGGACTGCCAGACCGTGACGGCTTCCGCGCCAGTGACAGTCGACAACGCCGAGTTCGTCGATCCGCAGATCGTGAGCCTTGGCGAGGTCTACGTCCCCGACGAGGGCACCGTGACCTTCGTCCGCGTCAAGAACCGCGGCAACGTCGCCGTCGATGTCGACGTGCTGCTTGAGGAGAGCTCGGGAAACGGCCGCTGGGCGGCCCTGCGGACGGCGCACCTGGAAATTGACCCGGGCACGTCCGCATATGCGGACGTCTGGCGCGAAACTTCTGCCGGCCCCCTGCGGCGCGCCACGATCGTGAGCGTGCACGGATATGGCTCTGATGGAGTGGCGCTGCCGGACTCCGAACCCATCCACTCGGTCGCGCTGTCGCCACCGAATGCCTCGTCGGACTTCCCCATGATCGTGCGCAACGACACGGGGTGGAGTACGCCCCCCCAGGTGGCTGCGGGGGAGTGGCTCGTCGTCGGCTGGACGGGGGCCAACAACGGTCTTTCCTGGGCGCCCGGCCACCAGGCGTGCCCGACAGGTAAGACGTTCTGCTACCTACAGTTCTCGGAGTCGGGCCGCTACACGCTGGGTCGTCTCTCCGATCACTCCCAAGACCAGTTCACGATCGACGTCGGTGGCAGCACCGCAGGCCCATCGATCGCCATCACGGACCCCGTCGACGGCGCAACGGTCGCCCCCCAGTTCACGGTCACCGGGACTGCTTCCGGCCCCGCCCCGCTGGGTGAGGTATCTGCACGCGCAGCAGGATCCTCTTGGAACCTTACTGCGGGCACCTCGTCCTGGAGCCTTTCCCACGATCGGGGCAGCGCCTACACGGGCACCACGCATCAGCAGTTCGTGACGGTCGTCGACCGCGCGTACCGGACGGCCACCGCCGAGGCGACGTACGTCATCGATAACCCTCTCAAGCCGGACTTCGCAATCGACCAACTCAAGGCGACGAACGCGATCCAGACGGCCTTCTTTCCCGAGATCTATGTGCGAGTCATCAACCAAGGCACGCTTTCTGCGGCGCCGACGCTTCACCTCGAGTTCTTTGTTGACGGGCAATGGGAGCCGCTCGCCGACCGCCAGATGCGGTCCCTGGCTCCTGGCGAGACGGCGGGTTGGTACTACACATGGTATGGCGTCGGGCTGGTCGGCGAATTCCCGGTGCGCGTCTTGGCGGATCTAGGCGATGCGTTCGTTGAACTGGACGAGGCGAACAACGAGCGGTCGACGACGGCTCGGCTGTTCCTGCCCATTGCCGGCGTCCGCCTGGCAGAGCC
>JBFJYU010000082.1:0-10974 GCA_041622435.1 Thermoplasmatota archaeon
CATCACCGGCTCGTCAAGCACACTTGCGTTGCCCGTTGCCTGGGGCTCGATCAGCTTGACATCGAGCAAGCGGGGCAGAAGCGGCTGAGGCTCCAGCGCCACGCCCTCGGGCACATCAACCCACAGCAGCACATCCTGGTCCACGTCCTCGCCCGCGGCGACGGCAGCGTCAAACTGGTCGTCCGACGCGGCCAGATCCAGCGACGGGCCGTAGTCGTGGCCAAAGCGCTCCAGCTTCAGGAATGCCTTGCCATCCGCCGTCTGCCACAGCTCAATCACGCGGGCCTCCTGCGGCAGGTCAACGAGGCTACTGGTCTCAACGTTCCAGAACCCGGGGCTCGCGGCACCCTCAAGCGTCTTCGGCTGGATGCGGTGCTGGTGGGTGTGCCCGCCAATCCACGCCGCGACGTTCGGGTACGCCGTGAGCGTCTCCGTCACCTCGGCGCCGGTCTTGTAGCCGGCCGCGCGCAACAGGTCGGCCAGGCACCCCACGGGGCCGCACGCCTGGCTGGGCTCATCGGTGAACATGGAGTTGATCGTATGATGGCTGAACACCATCACGAGCTTGTCCTGGTTCGCCTCCAACTCGGCTTGAAGCCACGCAAACTGCTCGGGGTCAACGGCGCCCTCGGCGTAGCCCCCGATGAGGTCGTAACCCAAGGTCACTTCAGGATTGAAGAAGCCCTGCAGGTTCTCGTTGGCCGTCACAAAATCATCGTTCACCGTGTCCAACACGATGGCATGGACACCCCGCAGGCTGAAACTGTAGTAGCCGTCGTTGTCGGGGCTCGCGTCACAAAGCCGGTCGCCCGCGTACCCGTAGCCATGCCCATAATCGTCGACCACGGTGCCGGCCGGCACGCCGCCAGCACACTGGGTTCCCGCCGCGAAGTGCATCGCCACGTACTCATCCTGGCGCAAGAAGTAGCGACCATAGTTGGCGGCGGCCTCCTGGAAACTGGGCTCAATCGGCACGTTCCCCTGAATGAGGCCGTCGTGGTTGCCGAAAGCCGAGTACCACGGCAGGCCGAACGCGAGCGCCGTGTTGTTGGTCGCCATGGACTCCGGCAAATGCGTGCACGCCGACGTCACATCGCTCGAGTCATCGGAAATGCTCGTGGATTGGCCGTCCGGTTCACACACGAGTCCGGATATGGGCCCCACCGTCGTGTAACTGCCCTCCCAGTTGTCGATGAAACGCATCAACTCGTTTTCCTGCTCGTTGTCAATGTTGTCGCCGGTCGAGACAACGAAATCCAGCAAATCGCTGCGGTGGATTTCATTGATGGAACCGACGATCGCGTTGAGGACCTCATCCGTGAACTCCTCCTGCGGCCTCTCGGCCGAACTGGTCACCGGACCAAACAGCGCGTCCAGCGGCGCCGATCGCATCGGGGCCGGAGCGTCGTCGTCGATGATGTGCGCATCCGAAATCTGGATGAAACGCAAGACCCGCTGAGCGCCGGAGACATTACCGGCGCTCGCCAAATCCTCGCGGTCAAGAAACGGCGAAAGGTCTGGGGGTTGGAGGGGTTGGTACTGGGCCCCCGCCGACCCCAAGCTCAACAATGCAAGAATTCCGAACGCTGCCACAGCGCGCATGGCGATCACCGGTGCACCAACGGCTGCCGGTTTATCCGTGCGTCGCTCGGCTACGGCGCCACGGCGCTGCCAAGCTTCAGGAACCAACTGTAGCCAGAGCCCAGATTCCAGTGGTCTTCGAGGTAGCTTCCGGTGAGCGGACTGACGTTGAAGTAGTCGTCCAGGTTGCAGTCGAAGTACGAACGCTGGCACGCCTTGCTGGTGTACAGCGGCGCGTAGCGACCGCCGTCACGGTAGCACATGACATCGCGTCCATCGGTGCAATGCTTGGCGCCAGTGGCGTGCGGCGCGGAGTCCTGCACAGCACCCAACGTGTGGCCCAGTTCGTGGAGCATGACGCGCGGGGAATCATACTGGAAGTTGACCGCGTACATCGGGCCAGCCAGCGGGTTGGCGTTGTTCAGGTTGGACGGCCACGGCGTGTCGTCCGGCTCCACGTGCGCCATGCCGGTGCATGCGCATGCCTGTCGGTGGTCGAAGTAGACCCAGTACTTGTGGAGCGGGCTCGAGTAGCCGAGGTCTTTCAGGTCCTCGACGATGGTGGCGAAGTTGGACTGCTGGCGCGGCGTGGGAAGCACGACTTCGTGCACCTTCATGCGCGGCCCCTCGCATTCGACCTTCAGGGTGCCTGCCTTGCCACCCATCAGGGCGGCTTCATGGATGTATCCGGCGGCTCCCCGGACCAGGTCGACGATCATGTCCTTCTTGCGGTCGAAGGCATCAGCATCGTCAAACGCGCGGGCATACAGCACAACCACGCGGGGTTGCGGGGCCTGAACACCGACGCAGGCGGGTGCCCGCGGCGGCGGCTCTTCACGCGTTGGATCGTCGCCTTCGTCGGCGGCGAGGTAGTCCCCGCCATGCGTCAACCCGATCTCGCGCCCCTGGCGGTCAACGACGACGTAGAGGCCGTCGTCGCGCAGACAGCCTCGCCCGATGTCAGGTAGATCCTGGACAACCGGGCAGTTAGGCGTGGAAACGGGCACTGCGGCGGGAGTCGAGTTGCCCGCCGGCATGACGAGCAACACAACCAGTCCTATAGCGAGCGTTTGCGGAATCCTTCCAATCAACATACCCAGCACCGCGCGTGGATTATACTTCTACCACTTATGTTTCGCGGTGTTCCAGGGGTCCCCCGGGATGGGCTGGCGCCCTTTTTCTAGCTTTTCGTCGCGCAACACTCGACCTTCATTGCAGGTGCAGGCGCGGTATCTCGATGGCCGGACAGCGGTCGATGACCGCATCGAGGCCTGCGGCGAGGGCTTTCTCGATGGCCGCCGGGTTGACCACGCCCAACTGGAACCAGATGGAGCGTGCGCCCACGGCGATGGCGGCGTCAACGACGGGCTCCACGGCGTCGGGCCGCCGAAACACGTCAACCATGTCGATGCCCTGGGGCCAGTGGATGGCTGCCGCCGCCAGATCGGGTACCGTCGGCACGCCCTGGACGGCGTTTGCCGTCGGATTGACCGGCAGCACGTCATAGCCGCGGGCCGCCAGGAACCCGAACACGTTGCTTGACGGCCGTCCGACCTTGTCGCTGGCACCCACGACCGCGATGCGTCGGGTGCGTCGGAGCAGATCGGCCACGGCCGCATCGTCCTGGGTCAGATCAGGCATCGGCGGCGCCAGCCGCGGCGGCCACTTCAGGGCGACGATGCGTGCCCGGCAGCCTAGGCGTCCGGCTCGGGCAGGTGCACGACGGGGAGGAGCCCGATCTTCACGAACTTGTTGTCCCGGCTTCCAATGTTCCAGTGGTCGGCCAGATAGCTCCCCGGCTCCGGGTCCGTGTGGAAGTAATCGTCGCGGCCGCAATCCCAAACCTGCACCCAGCAGACATCCGACCGGTAAAGGTGGCTGCGGCTGCCGCCGTCGCGGTAACACATGATGTCGCTGCCATCGTTGCAGTGCAACGCCCCGCTGCTGTTGGGCGCGGACAACTGGACCGCCCCCATCGTGTGGCCGAGTTCGTGCAGCATGATGCGCACCGAGTCGTAGCCAAACGTGACGGCGAACAACGCGCCGGAAAACGGATGGCCGTTGTTCCAGTTGAGCTTGCCCGGGCGGTCGTCAATGTAGAGCGTGCCAATGCCACCGCACCAGCAGGCACCCGGATCATCGTAGTAGACCCAGTGCTTCACCTGGTTGCTGGCGTAGCCCATGGCGCGCAGATCGCGCGTGACCGTCCCAAAGTGCGCGGCCGCCTTGTCGGTTGGCAGGACCGCCTCACGCACGGCGATGACATCGCCGTCGCAGCGCACGCGCAGGTCGGCCTCGTAGCCCGTGTCATGGCCCGCCTCGTGCACCAGCGTGTTGGCTTGGATCACGATGTTGCGCAGGACCGGGATCTTCTCCGCGTACCGATCCACGTCGTCGTGGGCGCGCGCGTAGATCACCACGGCGTGCGGCTCCAGGTCATTGTTGACGCAAAACGGCTCGTGGCGAGCCACACCCATCAAGGGCAAGTCATCGATCGGGACGGGATCGCCGCCGTGGGTCATGGGCGCAACCACCGCGTCCGTCGGCAGGCGATACAATCCGTCGACTTCGCAAGCCAAACCGATCCCGTCGACCAACGTCGCCTCCGTCGCGTTACACGTTTCGTCCAATTCGAGCGCCACAACACCAGAAAACGTCAGCACCGATAGGACGAGCCCAACCTTGGCGTAACCAACCATAACCCGCCCATGCACGCGGCTAGCCAAGAGCCTGTCGGCGCCACGGGGGGCGGCTCATCCATGCCGGCGCCGAGGCCGCCTCCGCGCCACCGGACCGGCGTCACAGGGCACGCCGTTTTTCACCCCGGCCAACATGGGCGGCCCCAATGGACGATTTCGGCGGGCAGGCGAAGCTCAAGACCATGATCTTCCCCCGCCAGGTACTCGTGGGCCGCGGCGCCCTCGACCGCCTCGGCCCCGTGGTCAGCGACTTCGAACCCCACGGCGACGGCTTGGTGGTCGTTGACAAGATGACGCGGAGCCTGGTCGGTGACGTCGTTGAGGACAGCCTGCGCGGCGCCGGGTACGATGTTCACTTCTACGAATCCCCTGCCCCCACCATGGAATCGGTGCAAGCGGCCGAGGCGCTGGGCCGCGAGGTCAAGGCCGGCTTCTACGTCGGGGCCGGCGGCGGCAGCGTCATCGACGTCGCCAAGCTCGCCGCGTTCCGACACGGACCCGGCTTCGTCAGCGCACCCACCAGCGCCAGCCACGACGGCATCTGCAGCGGCCGCGCGTCCATCAAGGACACGAGCGGCTCCAGCAGCCTGGAAGCCAAGCCGCCGGTGGCCATCGTCGCCGACACCCAAGTCATCGCCAAGGCACCGTTTCGCATGCTCGCCGCCGGCTGCGCCGACGTGATCAGCAACCTGACCGCCGTCCTGGACTGGCGACTCGCCCACCGGCTGAAGGCGGAAGAGTACAGCTCGTTTGCAGCCGTGCTCGCCAAAAGCGGCGCCGAGCTGCTAATGGAGAACTCCAGCATCATCAAGCCCGGTATCGAGGAGGCGGCCTGGCTCACCGTCAAGAGCCTCGTGGTCAGCGGCGTCAGCATGGCCGTCGCCGGCAGCAGCCGCCCCGCCAGTGGCGCCGAGCATATGTTCAGCCACGCACTGGACCGCATGGCTCCCGGGGCCGCCATGCACGGCGAGCAAGTCGGCATCGGTTCCATCCTCATGATGCAGCTCCACGGCGGCGACTGGCAACAGATTCGCGCCTTCCTCAACAGCATCGGCGCCCCCACGACCGCCGAAGCCCTCGGCATCAGCGAAGACGTGCTCATCGAGGCACTCACCACGTGCCACAAGCTGCGCCCCGAACGCTACACGATCCTAGGCGAGAGCGGCCTTACCGTGGACGCCGCCACCAAGTTGTGCCGCACCACCGGCGTCATCTGAGGCCCGCGACCCAGCCAACGCCCCGGAAAACGTGAAGAACCCGACCCGAGTGGGCGCGCGCATGGGGAATCTCACGCTGGTACCGCAAGGGCAGGCCGCCCTCGGGTACCGGTTCACCTTCGTCGGGCCCAACAAGGGACCCGAATGCGAGGGGTGCCCCTTCCAGCGACTCTGCTTCAACCTCACCCCAGGAACCACGTACGAGGTGACCGAGGTGCGCGACGTGACGCACCCGTGCAACCTGCACGACGGCGACCGCGTCCGGGTCGTCCAAGCCGAGCCGACGACGTTCCCGACCACACTGGAGCGCAAGCTGCTGCGGGGCACCGCTGCCACATGGAAGCCGATCCCCTGCGGCCGCCCCGAGTGTCCCAATTACAAGCTGTGCCACCCGGTCGGACCCCTGACAGGCGTGCACTACGAAATCGCCGCCACCGACGGCAAGATCGACTGCCCGGTCGGGTACGACCTCGAAAAGGTCGACCTGCGGCCGTTTCGCAACTAGCTCCGACCACGACCCGACAGGCCAAGGCGCGGCCGCGTCCTAGCTCGGCGCGTCGCCCAGCAAAAGCGGGTGCTCGTCAACGAAGTCCGGATCGTCCAACTTCTTGGCCGCCCGCCGAGCCTTCCGGCGGACCTTGTCCAAGCGCCGCGCGTCCGCGCGCTCGAACCGCTGCAGCATGCGCTCGTTCTTGCGATCCATCTTGCCACGGAACCGGTCCGCCTTGCGGGCCCACTTGTGCTCCTCCAGCGGCACCTGGACCAACATCGGCTCCTCAGGCAGATCCGGTTCGCCCAGGTCGGGCTTCTCGGGCTCGGGCTGGCCGCGCTTGCGCGCCTTCTTCGCCGCCACCGACCACTTCGCCTCAGCCTTCTCGACCTTCTTGGCGTGGGCCTCGGTGACCTTCTTGACCAGCGCCGCCCACTTCGACCGCTCCTTGCGGTGACGCTTGGCAGCGCTGCGATCAAGTTTCTTTTGCAGCTTCGCCTCGAAGCGGTCGGCCGCCAGGATCGGCTTGTCAGCCTTGCGCAACTCGCGGGCCCGCCAGCGCTGGTAGCCCTTCTCTTGGGCAACGATCATGCGCTCCTTGGCGCGCTGGTTCTTCGTGCCGCGCTTGAACGCCTGGTACCACATCAGCGCCGACCGGTACTCGTCCTCCATCAGGTAGTGACGAACCACGTACCAAGCGTGCGGATCACTCTCCTTGAGGCGATCCAGATACACCTTCTCGACAGGAATCGTCCACGGCTTCTGCGGCTTGCCGAGCAACTCCTCTTCGATGCGGGCCTTACGACTCGTCACGAACAGGAGCAACAGGATCAGGGCCGTGATCGCTGCCACCGCCCAGAAAATCCAGGTCGGATCAACGTACCAGCCGTTGACGACCACGCTCACGATGGCACCCACCTCCCGATCAGGATTGTCAATGGCCACCACCACAAAACGCAGCGAACAGTTCTCCGTCAGATACAGCAATCGATCCTCAGGACCTTGCAGGGAAAACGACATCTGGCCGACCGTGCGTCCAGGGATGAGCGTCGTCGGCGGGGGCGTGACGCGCAGGTTGCACGGGTTCTCGACGACCTGCGCCTCAAACGCTCGCGGGAAAACACCCACGTTGGTCACGATCAGGCCAGCGGCGCCGATTTCACGCGGCCCCAGGTCGAAGCTCTGGGCGCTGCGCACGGCGAAGCCAGCGATGCCGGGCGTGTAGAACAACACCTGCGCGGTGCGGTAGTGAATCCCGCCATCGGTCCGAATCGCGGCGGTCAAATTGAGCTTGAAGTAAGGATTGGTCGTCGTGGGACCCGCCAGCACCGTCAACGTGCTTTCCCGCGCGTCGCCAGCAAACGAAGGGTAACCCGTCATGGGTTGGGCCACCCACCCCTGGTCGTTCTCGAACATCGACGTCATCTGCCATTCGACGTTGTGCGCGAAGACGACCAAGCCGGAGGGGTCGTCGGGCACGACCGTGGCCGTGCCGTCGCGCGAGTTGTCGCGCAGGATGACAGGCACGTTCACGACGCCGTTGATGGGCACCTCGTGGGGCCCATACGGGACCTCGAGGTCGAACTCGTAAAGCAGGTTCTGGCCGGCCTGCGCATCCGCTCCCGGTACGGCTAGAAGCACCAGGGACAGATTGAGGACCATCGCGAGTTGGAACTTCACAGCAGGCACCCAAAAAGGTGGGAAGAGAGGAAAGAAAGGAGGGGAAAAGGACCGCACGGAGCGATTACTCTTCTTCGAACTGGCGGCGGGCCAGCATGGCCGCGCCGATCACGGCGCCCAGCAGGACGACCGGCTCCAGCGTCGGGACGTAGACACCGCGCACGCGCGCCAGCACGTTCACGGAGACAGCCTGACCGAACTGGGTGGGGTCCTTGGTGGAGACCGGGGTGATCTCCAGTTGGAATGTGGTCTCCTCGTTGTTCCAGCCGTTCTTGAACGGCGTGGACACCAGGAAACCCACCGTCTTGGTGGTCTCGGCGCCACCCTGGGCCGGGGACTCCAGAACGATCTGGGTCGGGGGCACGGGGTTCCAGCCGCCCTTGACCTCAGTGGCCAGGCCGAAGGTGATCGTGCTGCGCGCGTTGCCGAGGTTGGACAACTCGATGTCGTAGCGGATCTGCTTCTGGGGCCCGGCGCTGTTGATCGTCACGGGGACGTTGGCGCTGATCAGGCCGAGGTACTTGGCGAACACGTTGGCGGTCGCGGTGGCGGTCTCGGTCTGGGGCACCTGCGTGCCAAAGGCCTCCAGGACCTTGCCGCGGAACGTGCACTGGATGGGCGTCTCGCCGGGAGCATCCTGGGTGACCTGGATGTTGAACTTGCTCAGGCCGGTGAACGTCTTGGTTTGCGCGTTGGCGCCCGACGTGTCAATGGTTTCCGCGAGCGCGCCCGTGATCAGGACGTTGGGGTTGGTGCACGACGGCTGTTCCCATTGCAGGGTAACGGAACCGCTGGACACGCCGGCCAACTCGGTGCCGGTCTGCTTGAACGCGTACGTCCACGGGATGGACACCTGAGCCGTGCCCGTGTCGGGCGCGATGGGCTCGTTGGGGGACATCGTGGGCGTACCCAGCGTGAAGGAGGGAGGGAAGGAGCCGGCACCCTGGCCCGCCGCATTGGGGACCAGAAGGGACAGCACCACCACGACGGCGAGGCCGCCGAGAAGGCTCTTGCGAAGGAGCTTGGACATCATGGATTCACCGTCGTTTTATCAGGGCCGAAGCAACCAGTGCGGTTACCCGGTTTCTAAGAGTCAGACTCAACCCTTTAGCTTAAGGGTTCTGGTTACGTGGTTTGACCACCAGGAGGCACAACGCGTGGCGCGAACGTCAGGGTGCCATCCGGACCGGTTCGCGTGATGCCGCCTGCGGTGCCCTCGGCACCCTCGGCGAGAGCCACCACGTCCGTGCGCACGTTCCACCAGACACGGAAGTTGGCGTCGGCGTCGTCGTTGGACCACAAGTCGAGTGTTCGGGCCCGGTCGCCGTCGATGCGCTGGACGAGAACCTCGACGGGAATCCACGGCTGGTGGGGCGCAAACGAGCACTGGGGGGGCCGCACCGGTTCGGTGGGCTGCGCACTCAGGTCGATCTCGACGCCGGCGGACGCCCGAATGCCGTTCTGGCCGCCGGGGGGGTCTTGCAGGGCGTCAACGACGCGCAAAAGGAACCGGATCTGGCCGCCGGCGTTGAGCTTGATGGATTGCAGGCCGACGTCGAAGCGCTCCTCGAAGCGCGGGAACAGGTCGAGGCCATCGACGCAGCCGTCCTTGTCGGTGTCGGGCACCTGCGGGTGGGTTCCGTACACCAGGGCCTCCTCGCCGTCCTCCAGGAAGTCGGCGTCGGTGTCCTTGCGCATGGGGTCGGTCTTGACGGTGACGGTGACGTTGTTGGGCAGCTCCACGGTGTAGCCGGACAATTCGACGCCGTCGGAGATGCCGTCGCCCCAGCCGATCTGGTCGCCCGTGATGGTGCCGGTGCCGTCGTCGTAGCCGAGCACATTGTTGATGTAGCGACCGTAGCCGGGGTCGCTGTCGGCGTTGTTGGCGATGGTGCCGGTGCCGCCGTCGGGCAGGCCGGCCCAGTCCGGGTTTTCGCAGTCGGCGATGACGGAGTGGCGCGCCTCCTGGCAATCCGTGAGGCCGTCCTCGTCCGTGTCCTTGCTGCGCGGGTCGAGCCCGAGCCCGAGTTCGAAGGCGTCCGTCACGCCGTCGCCGTCAGTGTCGGGAACGGCGGGGTCGCTGGTGACGTGGCGGCTGATGCGCTGGCCGACGAGGTCGATGGTGATGATCCAGCCGTTGAACTCCTCGCCGTCGCTGAGGCCGTCGCTGTCCATGTCGAGGGCCTCGGAGCTGCTGCCGCAGCCGGCCAGCAGGGCGGCCAGCAGGGTCATCACGACGGCCGGGGTTCGCACGCGGTTCCAGTGGCGGTCGCCCCGTTTACCCTTTTTGGGTGGGAGTGGCGAGCGTTGCACGGCCGGGCAACTCACTCGGGAGTCTCGTTGGAGTGCGCTGGGGCCAACGCAGCGGCCCGCTCCACCACCACGGGGCGCGAGCGGCGCAGGCGGCGCCCCGCGGGCGAGTACCGGACGGCGAGCCAGGCGGCGGCGCAGGCCGCGAAGAAGGCGACGTAAGCCATGTCGCGAGTGCTGAACCAGGGGAACAGGGGCGAAAGAGCCGGCGCGCCCTGGCTGGTCCCCGCGCTGCCGCCAGCGACGAACGTGTTGGTCTGGGTGTCCAGCAGGATCTGGTAGGCGAGGTAGAAGTTGGTGTTGTTGAGCGGCCAGAACAGCACGACGCCGCCCTGGAAGAGGTCAAGGATCAGGTGGCTGGCGAAGTAGTAGCCGGCCACGAGCAGGTTGGCGGGCGCGCCGG
The DNA here is from genome assembly GCA_041622435.1 of Thermoplasmatota archaeon. Lineage (GTDB taxonomy): Archaea > Thermoplasmatota > E2 > JACPAO01 > JAHFTW01 > JBFJVP01. Next base: position 10,381 of record JBFJYU010000082.1, read on the forward strand.
GCCGCGTGGCGAACTCAACGATGTCGCTAGTCGGGTCGCGCCGCCGCCACAGGACAACCAGGGCCACGCCGAGGGCGGCCGGGATGAGGACACTGTGGCTGGCCGCGCGGTGGATCGACTGGACGATGTAGTCGGCGTCCGGGACCCACACCAGGGGTGCCAGCAGCAGAAGTCGCCGCCGCTCGACGGGAAGGAAGGCCAAGCCGACGAGCAGGGGCAAAACCAGGTGGGGCAGCCAGGAGACCACGCTGGCACAGCCGCGGCGGGCGTCCTAGCCGTTGCGATGACCGCCGGCCGCGCTAGTCGAGGAACGGAGCCGCCTGCGGAAAGCCGGGACCCGGCAGCCAGATTTCCAGGGGTTGGCTCGCGATGACACCCAGGGGCGCCGGAGCGGGCGCCGCCAGCGCCAGGGCTGGACTGGCGGGCAGACGGCCCAGGTAGGCGTCGGCGCGCTGGAACTGATCGGCCGGCAAGCCCTGGGCCAGCCGCTCCACACCGTTGGCCGAGTAAGCCGGCCACGCGGCCTCGTCCGTGGAGGCGATACCCATGTAGTCGCCGATGAACACGGCGCCGTTCTGGTGCCGCGACCACGCG
>JBFJYU010000083.1:0-10909 GCA_041622435.1 Thermoplasmatota archaeon
CAAGCACCTGGGCCCGGCGCCGAGGGCGCCGGGCCCCCCTTTTGGCTCCTGGCTCCTTTTCACCACGCGGCGGAGCGTTTGTGCCGCCGTGGCCTGGGCGCCTGCCGGCGGCTGCTAGTCCGTTTGGAACTGCTTGCGAATCCGCTTGGCCGGCACGCCAGCCCAGAACTCGCCGGCGGGCACGTCCTTGTTGACCAGGCTCATGGCGCCGACCACCGCGCCGTCGCCGATTGTGACGCCGGCCAGGATGAGGCAGTTGGCGCCGATGGACACGTCGCGGCCGATGGTGACGTCCCCGACTTGGTACTCGCGCCGCAGGTACCCGTGGCACAGGATCGTGGTGTCGTACCCGACGACCGTGTCCTCGCCGATCGTGATCCGGTTCGGGTACAGGATGTCCAGGGTCGTCTCGAATCCAAAGCTGACGTAGCGGCCGATCTTGGCGCCTGTCAGGCGGTAGAGGCCCCGCTTCATGCGCTGACTGGGCGCCCAGCGAGCCAGCAGGATCCACAGGGTGTTCCAGAACACCCGGAAGAAGCCCACGTCGCGGTACACGTACCACAGGCTGTTGTGCTCGCCCCGGCTGGGCTTCACTTCGACGTTCTCGTGGGGCACGGGAGCGCCAGCGCCGACGCGGTCATGGCGCTTGCGGGGGCTCGCGGTCACTCGCGGGGGGCCGCCGTGCCCGCGCGACGCAGCGCCGAAAGGTGACGTGAAACACAAGCGTAGGGACCAGAGGATTCTTTTGCTCCGGGGCAGCGTCGGGCTGCATGGCTTCGCCTCCCGTTCTTGAACTGTCCGGCCTCGGCCACCATTACGGCGGCCAACGCGGCGTCGGCCCGGTCGATCTCCGGCTCGGGCCCGGCATCCATGGCCTGCTCGGTCCCAACGGATCGGGCAAGACGACCCTGGTGAAGACACTCCTCGGATTTCTCGCCCCCACCGCCGGCAGCGGCAAGGTGTTTGGCCACGACATCGCCCGGGACTCATTGAAGGTCCGGCGCATGGTGGGCTACATGGCCGAGAATGACGTCATCGTACCCGGCCTCAGCGCCGTTCAAACCGTTCGGCTGGCGGCGGAACTGTCCGGACTCAGTCCGGGGCGCGCCCACGAAGCGGCGGCCGAAGCGCTCCAGGCCGTCGATCTTGGCGACGAACGGTTCCACGCCCCCAACCGGCTTTCGACGGGCCAGCGGCAGAAGGTCAAGCTGGCGGCGGCGCTCGTCCATGCACCGCGGCTGCTCATTCTCGACGAACCCACCAATGGGCTCGACCCGCGCGGCCGAATCCGGATGCTGCGCCTCATTCGTGAAATCACCAGCGAGAAGGACATCTCCGTGATCTTGTCCACCCACATCCTGCCAGACGTGGAAGCGGTCTGCCAGCAGGCCGTGATCCTGCGCGAGGGCCGGCTGGTCGCCAATGAGGTCGTCGGCAGCCGCCAGGCGGTCTCGGCCGCCGTCCACACGTGGTACGACGTGCAAGTCCTCGGCTCCGCGGCGCCGTTCGTGCAAGCGTGCGAGGCGCAGGGCTTCGCGGTGGACGAGCGGCGCGGCCTGCGCGTCGCCGCACCCGACCTGGCGGCGCTACTCGCCTGCGCCCGCAGCGTCCACCAGGTCCTCCTGCGGGCCGCGCCCGTCACCCGCGGCGTGGAGGAGGCGGTCCTGGAACACCTGGGCGAGCCGCCTGAGGTGCTGGAGGTGATGGCGTGACAACCAATGGGGCCACGGCGGCCACTGTAGCCACGCCCGCCCGGCTGCGGGGGGTCGAGACGCGGCGCTTCCGGACCTGGGAAACCGGTGCCGCCGTCGCCACTGGCGCGTGGCGCATCGTTTTTCGTTACGCGCTCGAACGCTCGCGGCGCACGTGGTACATGGGCTTGCTCGCCGTGGCGGCCATTGTTGCCTTGATCTTCAACGCCGGCGGACTCTTCTCCTCGGATGCCGGTGTCGTCGCAGCTGACGCCATGCTTCTGCCGCTGGTCGTGTCCTTCTTTTTCGGCGCCGTGGTGCTCATGCTGGTCGGCGCCCCCGGCCTCGCCGAGGACCGGCGCTTCAACGCGCCGCTTCTTTACTTCAGCAAACCACTGCGGCCCCAGTCGTATCTGGCCGGCAAAGCGGCCCACCTTGGCCTCCTGCTTGGCCTGCTCGTGGTCCTTCCCCTCGCCCTGCTGCTCGTCGTGGCCTTCGCCGCGTCGCTCGGCGGCGGCGCGCCCGAGACTTCGGGTTACGCCAACTCCCCGGAGGCGCAGCACGAATGGCGCGTGCGCCACATCGACGCCCCCGGCGACGCGCTGTTGGCCATGGTGACCCTGGTTCCGGGCGTCGCCCTCGGCACCGCCTGGTGCGCCACGGTCGTGATGCTCGCCTCGTCCTATACCAGCCGGGCCTGGCACGCGGCGCTGGCGGCGCTGGGGGGAATCGCCGTGCCCTCCTTGGCCGGCGGCATCCTGTCGGGAGGCGTCAGCGGCGCCTTTGAGGGGCTCTTTGGGCCCGTGCAATGGCTGGGTTCAGTCATCTACCTGCCGTGGAACCTCCTGTTCGACCCCGGCGCCGACCCCTACTACGGCGATGTCTCCTCCGCCTACGACGGCGCGGGGCTGACCATCGTGCTTGCCTACGCCCTGCTGATTGGCACCGGATACGCGGCGTGGCGTCTCACGTTGCGGCGCGTCGGCAACCTGGAGGGGTTGGCGTGAGCGTCCTGGAACTCGACGACGTGACGCGGCGCTTCGGCGACGCCGTCGCCGTCAACCGGGTCAGCCTCACGCTGGAACCGGGAATCACGGCCCTGGTGGGCCCCAACGGCGCCGGCAAGAGCACCCTGGTCAAGGTCGCCACGGGTCACATGCGCCCGAGCCTGGGGCGCGCGCGCCTGTTCGGCGAACCCGTTTGGGACAACCCCCGCGTGCTCGGCCGCATCGGCCTGGTCCCCGAGCAGGACGCCTTCTACGAGTACCTCACCGGCCTCGAATTCGTCGCGGCGCTCGCCGAATTGCAGGGAATGGCGCCCGACGAGGCCCGGGAGCGAGCCGAGGAGGAGCTGCACCGCCTCGGCCTGCGCGAAGGCCTGGATCGCCCCATCCGCACCTATTCCAAGGGGATGCGACAGCGCGTCAAGTTGGCCCAGGCGCTGGTTCACGAGCCGGACATGTTGTTCCTGGACGAGCCGTTGCTGGGCTGCGATCCCATGGCGCGCGTGCGCATCCAGGACCGCATCCGCCAGCTCGAAAAGGGCGGCTGCACGGTCCTGCTGTCCAGCCACATCCTGCCCGAGGTGGAGCGCCTCACCCGCGACGTGGCTGTCCTAGTCGGCGGCCGCCTGGTCGCTCGCGGCGACGCAGGCCTCGTGCGCGACGAATTGAGCCAGATTCCAAGCCGGGTCCGATTGGACTGCGCCAACCCGCGCGCGGCGGCCGCGGCCCTGGTGAAATGGGACGAAGTCACGACGGTGCGCGTCGATGGCGGCGGTCTTGAGGTTGCCACAGCCCGACTGCGGGCGCTGCTGGAGCGGGTTCACAAGGCTCCGGATGCGTGGGGCCTCACAGGTTTCAGGACCATGGACGCCGATCTCGACAGCCTGTTTGGCTACCTCGCGGAGGGCGCATGATGCTGCCTGCCGTGCACGGAGGCCTGGTCCGCTTTGGTTTCCAGCAATTGCGCCATACGAAGAAGATGAAGTGGGCGCTGGTCGTCAGCTTCGTCCCCTTCCTGGCGGGCATTCTGCAGATCATCAACGAGATGTACAACCCGTCGACCGGCCCGCAAGGCACGTGGACGATCCGGCTGGGCGAGTGGACCTCGTTCATGGTGCTGGGAGCGACGGTTCCCTTCGTGTCGCTGCTGCTGGCCAGCGGCTTGCTGGCCGACGAGGCGGAGGAACGCACGCTCAGCTACCTGCTCGTTCGCCCCATTGGTCGCCGCAGCCTCTACCTGTCGCGCCTGATTCCCGTTGCGGCCGCCGCATCCGCCTTGGCCATGCTTCAGGTCGTGTTGTTGTCCTTCGCGCAATTCCTGAGCTACCTGTTCACCGCCGCCGGCGCAAACGTCCTGTCGTGGGACGGCGACGCCACGATGAGCGGCGGCGTGGCGATCATTTCGATCGCGCCCGTGGCCTTGGTGGTCGCCGCCGTGACCGGCGTCCTTTTCACGGCGCTCTTTGGCTTCATCAGTCTGCTGTCGACGCGGTATCACGTCTACATCAGCATTGGCCTCTTCGTGGCCTGGGAGTTGCCCTTTGGCGCGTCGATGGGCGGCGGCCTAGGCTACTTTACGGTGCTCTACCACGCCAACTCCGTGGTGTTTTGGGCCGACCCGACCGCGTATTCGAAGGATCTTGCCAATCCCCTGTTCGCCTTGCCTTGGCTGGCCGCGTGGACGGCGATCTGGGTGTGGTTGGCACTGCGCCGCGTGGCCAGGCAGGACTTCAACGTCACCAGTGCCGCGACGTAGGCTGCGCCGTGGGCTAGGGGCCCTGCGGGGCGGGGCAAGCGGCCGCCGGCCGCCCCCTCGCCCTGCCGCGCCACGGCCCACCCGCGCCAACCCCGGTCCGGGCGCCACCCCACGCGCGGCGTCGTTCGCGGTTCGCACTGGTCGAAGGACACATGAGTCCCGGCCAGGCTGTGGGCGCGTGGAAGCCTCGACCGAGCCCCCGTTTGTCCCCTACCGGCCAGCCGCCGTGCCCACGCAGGAGGGGCTGCGCCGGGTTCAGGAGTTTTCACAATGGATGGATGGAAGGCGCACCGTGCGGCAGTTCGACGCCGCGCAGCCGGTCCCGCGCGAGATGATCGAGGCGATCCTGCACGTTGCCGGCACCGCGCCGTCGGGAGCGCACAAGCAGCCGTGGACGTTCGTGGCCGTGTCGTCCGACGACCTGAAGCGCCGACTGCGAGAGGCGGCGGAGGAGCAGGAGAAACGGTTCTACTCGGAAATGGCGCCCGAGGAGTGGCTGCGGGATCTGGCGCCGCTTGGCACGGACTGGCATAAGACCCACCTCACGGACGCGCCGTGGGTCATCGTCGTCTTCGCGCAGGATTACGCGTTGCACCCAGACGGGTCCAAGTCCAAGCACTACTACGTCAACGAATCCGTCGGCATTGCCGTTGGGTTTCTGCTGGCGGCGGCCCGCCAGGCGGGGCTTGCCAGCCTGACCCACACCCCCAGTCCGATGAACTTCCTGCGCGACCTGCTCGGCCGGCCCGCCAACGAGCGCACGTACCTAGTCATCCCCCTCGGCTACCCGAGCGCCGACTGCCAAGTCCCGGACCTGAGCCGGAAGCACCTCGATGAGTTCGTCGTCTGGCGCGAGTAGACGCCGTTCGGCGTTCGGCCAGGCAGCCTGTCGCCAGCCCGCAGCCTCTTGGGCCCGGCCATCAAATCAATTGTTTGGCCCGCGCCTCCAGCTTGCGGCGCAGTTGACTGACCTCGACCTTCAGCTTGCCCACCTCTTCCAGCAGGCGCAGGTCGTGCAGCACCAGGACCGAGCCGGTCCTCTTGCCGACGCCGTCAACGGTCGCCGCCACGGTGGCGCTGATCGGGATGGGCGCCCCGACGAGTGGCTGGATCATGGTGCCGCTGGGCAGGCCGACCTCGGGTCCGCTGGCTGAAACCCGATCCATCGCCAGTTCCAACGCCTGCCGGTCGTCCGGGCGCTGTCCCATCAGGACCTCCGACCAGGGCCTTGCGCTGGCGTCGTCCGGGGTGACGCCTAGCAAGTCGGCCGCTTTGGGATTCATGTAGTTGACGCGCCCGGCGGCGTCGAGGCCCAGCACGCCATCTCCCATGCAACGCAACAGGGTCGAAAGCCACGAGTTGAGCCGCCCCACCTCGGCCTCGATGCGGTGCCGGTACAAGCCGATCTCGATGGCTGTGTGAATCTCACGATCCTCGAACGGCTTCACGATGTAGCCGTACGGCTCCGTGATCTTGGCGCGCTGCAGCGTCGCCGTATCGGTGTAGGCGGTCAGGAAAATGACGGGAATGGTGTGGCGCAACCGGATCAGGTCCGCCGCCTCAACGCCGTCGATGCCGCTGCCCAGATGGATGTCCATCATGACCAGGTCGGGTCGAAGCTCATCCACTGCGTCAACCGCAGCCTCGCCGGTGCCGACGGTGCCCACGACTTCGTACCCCAGTTGCTGGAGCGTTGCTTCGATGTCGCGTGCGACGATGCGTTCGTCCTCGACCACAAGGATACGGGCCATGGTTGCCTCTCCACTGGGCCACGCCGGGGTGCGCGGCCCAAGGGCAGTGGATGCAGTCCGATAGGTGGCCCAGCCGGCGGCCGGGCTACGACCGGACATGGTGAAAGTTGGGGCTCCTCACCTACTTAAGGACGGTAGGGCCCGCCTGTTTTGCCCCTTTGGGCCCCAGGTCGCCCGGGCCCCAGGCCCACAAGGCACCAAGCTCCCCTGGAGGTGCGTTGGTCCATCGGTTATTCGGTGGAAGGGTTCAGGGGGTTGAGGTTCCAGGCTCCTTTGGCCGGGGGGCGCCGGGGAGTCCCCCGGCGCCTGGCCCCCAGGCCCTAGCTGTACGTTACGCGGCTCTCCTCGAACGCCTCAACGGCCTCCCGCGTGAACAGCAGCGGCTTGTCCTGGAAGTCCACGTACATGTCCAACTGGTCGGCCAGGTGCGGCGGCGGGTTGGCACCCGGCACGTCGTTGAGCCAGCCCTGGATTTCCAGGTACTCGACGCCCGTGATGTGCCCGCTGGCCCCCGGCGGCAACGCGTTGCGGCTGCGCTCGGCGCCCTCCGGCAGGCCCCAGTCGTAGAACGCCTGGTGGCTGGGCCGGTTGGTCATCGGGATCTCAAAGGAGGGCCCGGCACCCAGCGCCGCGAACTTGCTGATGCGGTTTGGCTGGTCCTGCCACTCGTCATCGGATGCCAGCACCCGCTGCATCGCCTCAGCGGACATCTCCTCGCAGGACTCGTTGTCGTCCGTGGTGATGTCGTCGCACCAGTTGTGGCTGGAGATTCCGCGCATGGCATCGAACAGGATGCTGTGCTTGTTGTCCTCGCGGCCGTGGTCGGCGGCGTGGGGGTCGCTGGTTTCAGGCGGGTTCCATCCCAGTTCGCGCATGTAGGGGCCGAGTTCGTCCTCGAAGACGAGGGTCTGGAGTTCGCTGCGCCACAACTCGTACAGGGCCATGCCGTCCGGCATGGTGTCGGCGAATTCGCCGTTGAAGAGGTCCTGGCCAGCGTACGCGGCGTAGCCGCCGTAGAAGAAGCCGGTGTCCTTCCATTGGGCCAATGCGTCGAGGGCCACGGCCTCCTCGGCGGTGAGAACGCCGTCGGAGCCGTAGATGCCGGCCTTCATGAGCGCATAGAACTCGTCCGCGTAGGGGTCGCGGGTGCTGGCGTCGAAGTGCACCTGGCGCAGATCGTCCATCGTCAGCAAGCCCTTCTCCGCGATCTTGGCGGTCAGCAACTCATCCATGAGCTGGGCGCGCTGCATGCCGCCCCACTTCTCGAAGATGTCACCCGTCGGGAAGCCCACGGCCGGGTTGTTGTTCCAGTTGACCGTGTACCCGCTGGCGGGGTTGATGATGTGCGGCAGGTCGCGGCCGGTGAGGAAGCCCTTCCACTCGTAGCTGGAGTCCCACCCCGGTCGGGGCAGGCGCGGGTCCAGGCGGTCGTCGCGAATCGGCTGCGCTCCAACGTGGAGGTAGGCGATGTTGCCAGCCTCCTCGACGATGTTGAAGTTGAACGTGAAGCGGAACGTCTCCAGCAGGTCCTGGATGTCCTCGATGCTGCGGGTCTGTCCGATCTGCATCCACATGACGCCGCTGCGGGCCTCGTCGCCGCGGTAGCTGCGATGGCTGGCAAACGCATACTGCCCGTCGCCGGTGCGAGCCAGAACGGGGCCGTGAACGGTGCGGCAAACTTCCTGGGTCACCACGTCAAACATGGGCGGTCGCCAATTGGGGTCTTGGGCCGGCGCGAAATCGGCGGGTCCGGGGCGCACCAAGTGGGTCTCCGTGCGGCAATCCATGTCGACCTCCTCGCCGTCGATGAGGTACGTGTCGTGGTCGACCAGCTTCTCGACCACCAAGTCCACCTGGTCGACGGAGCCGCTGGTCACGGTCCACGAGTGGCTGGGGCCGCGGCCGATGATGACGCCGGGAGCGCCGGCAACGCCCATGCCGACGGCCTCGAAGCCGCCCCCGTGGAGTCCAATCTCATACGGGATCATGGGGGCGTAGTACGCCATTTGCGGGCCGCCGTACAGGAGCGGCTTGCCGTTGACGGCGAAGTCCGCCGAAATCGTCTGCGCGTTGGAACCGAACTTGAAGGGCCAGCCGAGCGCCGCCAGCGTCTCGTGGATGGGTGCCGTGGTGTCGGCCACGTCGGCCGCTCCCACGCCGGCCTCATAGGCCTCGCGTTGCCCGGCTTCCAGCGTGTCCAGGTCCGTCAAATCATGGGGCATCTCCTGGGCCAGGGGCGACCAGACCGACGACGCAGACGACGTGGCGCCCATGTCGCCGGGCTTGATCGTCGTGTAGGTTTCCTCGCGGTACGACCAAACGAGGTCGCCGAACGCCTCGGCGCCGGCCGCCTCGCCCATGTAGTCCTTGAGCTGGTTCAGGATCTGGGCGTTGCGCGCCTCCGCGCCGCCGCTGCCGCGGCCGAAGACATCCAGTAGGTACTGGGCAATCGCCAGCGTGTCCTTCGGGTCCCAGGGCTCCGGCACGGCCGCCAGGGCGGGGTACTCCACCGGCATCTTGCTCGGGTCAAGCATGATTTCGTCGATCCACTGGTTCACACCGGCGGCAAAGGACGTGAACGCCTCCCGCCACAGCGGCTCAAGCTCCTCGAACGCCTGCTGCCGCTCCGCATCCGTGTACAATTCACGGCGGGTAACGAGGTCCAACTCCAGGCCGGCCGGGCCAATCAGCTTGGCCGACTCACCTTTGCCGACGTGGCGCAGGATGTCCATCTGGGCCAGCCGATCTTGTGCCTGGGCGTATCCGTTGGCATAGAAGAGTGAATGGAGGTCGTCCGCCCACACGTGCGGAACGCCCCATTGGTCACGGATGATCGTCGCCTCGACGCCACCCTCCTGCACGTACTGGATGTTCGGCGAAGGGGATAGAACGGTCGCTGCCGTGAGGCCGGCGGGGACCGCCAGCAGCAGCGCGAGGGCTAGAGTCAATTGTCGACGTACCATGTCCACCGCCCTCTGGAGAAGCGGGACGGGTTTGAAGCTATCCGGAGCCGTTCTCCGGGGCCGGCAGGTCCCGCCGGGGGGACTGCACCCAGGACCCAACGCTTTTCGGCTGCAAGCCCCTGGTTCGATCCAGGTCGGGGAATGCTAAGCGTCGTATCTTTTGTCGCGTTGGCCATCATCGCCGCCGCCCTCTACCTCGCATGGACGAAGCGGGTGCTGGTGGTCGGCGTGCTGGTCATGGCGAATCTGCTGGTCTTCGCGCTGACACTGTTTGGCACGACGCTGCAAACCGACACCGGCCATTCGATTCCCGCGATCCACTGGGATCTGGCGCTCCACGGCGACGCCCTGGCCGCCGGCGAGCCCCTGGCCATCCTGCAGCTCCTGACCAGCATGTTCGTCCACGCCGACGGCTGGCACCTGCTGGGCAACGTGATCATTCTGCTCGCCTTTGCGTTGCCTTTCGAGGACCGCATCGGCCACCGGCGATTCTTGGGCATCTACCTCGGAACCGGGCTGGCGGCGGCACTCATCCAGACCGCGACCATGTGGGGCACCCCGAGCCTGCTCATGGGCGCTTCCGGCGCCGTTTTCGGCATCATTGGCGCCTTCGCCGCGTCGTACCCGAACCAGATCATCGCCATCCCGGTGCCGCTGCCGATCATGATCCTGATTCGCATGCGCGTGCTGTATGGTGCCATCATGTTTGGCGCCCTGCAATTCCTGCTCGTGGCCATCAGCGCCCCCGGCGACAACACGGCGTACTGGGCCCACGTGGGCGGCCTCATCGTTGGTATCGGAGCCGGCCGGCTTCTGGCTGCCGAGAAGGTGCAGCAGGAGCCCCGCGGCCGCGTCGACCTGGCCTCGCTCACCCTGTTCGCCGACGATGACGCGACCCAGGGAGCGCTGGACCAGGCGGTCGCCAACTCGGACGTGCCGCAGGTGCGCCAGGCGTGGATTGAGCGCTTCTTCCGCACCGCCCGGTGCCCTACTTGCGGCGATCCCGTGCTGCCACGCCGGGAGGGCGTGATCGTGTGTGCGCGCGGCCACAACTTCGACTTGCGCCGGATGCCGTCGGGGCCCCCCGGGCCTCCGGGCGCGTCGGGCGAATAGGCGCCGGCCGCTAGTAGGGCAAAACCATCAAGGACGAATCAAGCCATTGCGGTGCATGCGTGGCGCATCGGTTCTGGTGGTTCTGTTGCTTGCAGGTTTTGGCGTGCCGCCGGTTTCGGCGGCGCCCAATTGTGAGGATGTGACGCAGGACGCCGAGGCCGTTGAGGGATTCTACGTCTTGGCCGACGACGGGGTTGAAGTGTGGCAGGAAAGCAACCGCGTCCCTGGTCTACAGACGCAGGCTTGCACCACGGATGGCCGCGACCACGGCGCCGACACCCCCGTCGCGATGCTCCCGCCTGTGCCCGCTGCCCCGTCCCTGGGCCCTGCTGCGTTGTGCCGGCAGGCCTTCGGGGCGGCCGGGCTGGTGCCTGGCGCCGCTTGCGCTTTCTTCTGAGGCGCGGACGTTAGACGCTGCCGCTGCGGTCGTAGATGGATACGACGCGTAGCTCGCCGGCTACTTCGAGCAGGGCCGGCAGGGGCCCCGTGGCTGGCGGAATCATGGTGCGGCGGACGTTCCACTCGCCCGCCTGGTACGGTACTTCCAGGAGCATTGAGACCGTTTCGTTGCCGCTGAGGTCGCCGACGGCCGTGGCCAGGGCCACCTCGCCGGCGGGGTCCAGGAGTTCCA
>JBFJYU010000084.1:0-10900 GCA_041622435.1 Thermoplasmatota archaeon
GGGCCCTGCTACGCCGGCTGGGGGCCGGGCGCGCCCACGGGGTCGGGGGGCAGCCGGACAAACCACTCGGGCCGGTGGAGGCGCGCCAGGCAGTAGGCCACCAGCGCGCCGAAACCCAGCGCCATGGCGTGCATGACCGTCGCGATCACGCCCGCCTGCGAGGCGACCACGCTGCCGATGCCGAGGTATTCGACGTTTTCCGCCTTGACAACCCATGCGGAGAGGGGCAATTCGAGGAGGCACACGGCCGCAGCGCCCAGGGCCGCTCCGGCAGTGATGGGAATGGTCGTGCGGGGGTGGCGGTTGCGGTTGATGGCCCCCGCCGTGCGGGCGACGGCGAGTGCCAGCGCCACGGCGCCCATGAGCCGCCACAAGCTCAGGATACTGGGCTCTGTTGCGAAATCAAGACCCGCGACGGGGCCCTGGCCGTCAAACAGGGCACTCACGGAGTTGCCGGCGGCCCACAGGAGCCAGGCGAGCAGCAGCAGCAACAGGACGCTGTGGCGCTTCCCGCCCAACACGTACGCCAGGATCGTTGCGGGAAACAGGGTCGCCAGCCACGGCCAGAGCGCGCCATCGGTCAGGAACGTGGTCAGCGCCCCCAGCAGCAGCCCCGCAGAGGTCGTCGCGATCAGGCCGATCATGACCGCGTGCCGCCCGCTCAACTCCATCGTCTGCGAATGGCCGCGGTACTCGTTGAAGCAGCGCACCGCGTGGGGATGGACGAGCAGCCCCGGGATCAGGGCCACGATGACAAACACCAGGCCCTGGCCGTGGGCGCGCACGCTGATGACCAGGGTTCGACCCAGGGCCAGGTCGTCGATGAACGTCGTGGGCAGCAGCGTGCTTGCCAGCGCGACGGCGCCAAGCAGGCCCACGGCGGCCACCTCGGCGCGGCCCAGGCCCGTCCACGCCTCCTCGGCGACATCGGCCAGGCGGCCGTTGCGGACGAAGCTCGCCAGGTGCCACGCCTTGGCCAGCGCCAGGAAAAGCAACGCCATGCAGGCCAGCACAGCCAGCGGCATCAGGATCAGGGCGAGCCCGGCACCGGGGTCCTCCTCGCCGGTGTGTTGCAGGACCCGAATCGATCCAAGTCCCGCAACCACCAGAAACGGCATCGCAATGGCCGTCGCGCCGGCCTGCCGACGCAGCGCCTCCTCAGGCGACAAACCGATCGGAGGCCCAGGCAGCGGCCGTGCACGGGGCCTCGGCCACGACCGCCAGTTGAGCAGCCCCGGCAGACGCCCGAGCCCCCTGGGCCGATTGCGCCACCAGCCCCGCCAATCGCGACCGCTAGCCATTGGAGATGCCAGCAGGAGCCGATCGAGGCACGCCGCCAGCAACAGGAGCGCGGCGGCAAACAATGCCATCACGCCGAGGGCCACGGACGGGGACGCCGAATCGTCGTGGACGATCGGACTGATCGACATGCGGGCCACGCGGTAATCGATGAGCGCATCGACGTTGACGAACGCGCTCTGCACCAGCGCCGCGAGCGCGTACACCGACAACACGACCCCCAGGCCGGGGACGACGCGGCGCAGCGCCGGTTGGCGCGACAAGCTGACCAGGGCCACCGCGCTGCCAAGCGCCACGATGGCGCCCGTGACGAGCACCCAGTTTCCGGCGGCGGCCTGCTGCCCCACGGAGATTCCGCTGCCCACCGTCTCCAGGAACTCCTCGTGCTGGCTGACGGCTCCGATGATGAGCCCCGTGACGGCGAAAAGCGCGCCGGCAACAACCCACGCCAGGGCCAGCCGCGACACGCGCTTCGACGCGCCGGGGGGCATATCGTCGTTACGGTTGCGGTGGGCGGGCCCTCGGCGGCTGCGCCATGTCGGGGCCTCCGACTAGGCTGAGCTGGAAATCGGATGCCATGGCCACGCGCAAGCCGTCGCGGGCGGCCACCGTGGGCACGCCCGTCGCCTCGGTGATGCGGTCGGCCCACACGCCCGGGTCGCCCTCCTTCAGCGTCCGGTAGCCGAAGTGGGTGAGCAGCATCAGACGCGGCCGGATCTGGTCGGCCAGCCGTTCGACATCGTCGGTGCACATGTGCCACGGGATGCGATTGCTGCCTCCGCGAGTCATCTGGCACACCACAAGCCGGCTGCCCTTGTGCCAATCAGCCAACTCGTCGAAGTACTGCGTGTCAGGGATGTAGCTGACCTGGCCGTGGGTGAGCCGGAAGCGGAAGCCAACGGTATCGGGGTCGCTGTGGACCTGGCGCGTGGCAGTCACTTCGTACATGTCCTCCAGCGTGAAGGCGTCGCCCGCCTTGACCTCGTGGCAGGCACCCATCATGTGCTGGTGGTACTGACTGAGCACCGGCCCCAGTTGGCGGCCGTCCGGCAGGCGCACGCCGTGGAGCACCGAGCGCGGCGCCACCAGCGTTCCCTTGCGGTCGAGTCCGCCGCGAGTGATGCCCTCCAACAGCACCGCCGTGTCCGTGAAATGGTCGGGGTGGCCGTGGCTAACCAGGATGGCGTCCGTCTGCGTGGGGTCCAGGCCATAACGAAGCGCGTGGATCAGGGCTCCCGGCCCAGGATCAATGTGCGCGTTCAGGCCTCGGTCCCGGATGTAGATGCCGCCCGTTTGGCGGAGTTGACGTATCGTCGTGAACCGGCCTCCCCCGGTTCCAAGAAACGTCAGATCGGTCACACGTGTTCACGACCGAGCCCACCTTGCCGGTTTCTTATAAGCGCTCGTGTCGGCCCCGCAGCGCCCCGGGCGGCGCGCCGGCGGCGCCCCCCAGTGGCTGGGGGTACGGTGGGCCATGTGGGCGTGCGGCGGGGCCCGCGCGTCTCGCGCTGCTCAAGTAGGCGCCCTCCTTGGAACCGCGTCCATGGCCATCGATGTCTTCTCCGCGGCGGTCGGCTTCGTCGTCGGGGCCCTGATCGTGGCGATCGCGATCGAGACCGGCATGCGCCGGCGTAACGCCACCGAGGTGCTGACTAAGCTGACGAGCGGCTGGCGGCTGGCGGAGTTCGGCGAACCCCTGCTGGTGGCGCATGATGTCGTCGATGTCCGGGTGCCAGCCGGCAGCACGATCATGGCCTCCGGCACCGTCGATCCGACCCTGATGGCCCGCTGCACGGTGCGGCATGTGCCACCCGTGCGCGCCGAGTTCGCCCTCGACCCCAAGGGCCAGCGGGCGCTCCTGTTTACCGGCGGCTTGGCCGAGGGGGCGCTGGCCGTTTGGACGGTGGACCCGGCCATCGTGGAGCGCCTGGCGTCGGAGTACAAGACCTTGCAGAGCCGGGCCGGCGACTACGTCGAGCGGCACTCCATCGCCCAGTTGGCCGGCCGCACCGGCGTCACCGTGGAGACGCGGGGTGTGGTTGCCGACGTGCTCCCGTACAAGGGCCGCTACCTGGTGCGCCTGGAGGACCAAGGCCACGTCATCGGCGTTGTCGTCGATGCGGAGCCGGAGGGAATCCGCGACGAGCGGGTCGTCGTGCGGGGCCACCTGCGGCGCGATGCCAATGGCTACGCGACGATTGAGGCGGAGGAGTTGCGCCGCATCCGATAGGAGCGCGCAGACCTGGCGCCGCCCGCGACCCCGCGAGCCCGGAGAAGAAGCGGATTGACCGAAAAAGCGGAGTTGTGGCGCTCGGGGGCGCCTGGGCCTGGATCACCTACGCCTTGGAGACGACCAAGCGGTCGATCACGACGTGGCCGGCCACACCGGCGTAGGTGGCCTTTGGCCCGAAGCGGATTTCGTCCAGTTCCCGGGCGCCGACGCGCGCCGCAAAGGAGTCCTCCGCGAGCACGTTGCCGTCGCCGTCGAGAACCGTGAACGTGCCGCGCTTGGCCGCGTCGATGCTGATCTGCACGATGTAGTCGGTGCCGATCGAAGCGGGCCCTCCGCCATCGGCGCGGCTGTCGGCGTGGTACGCAATGGCGCCAGGCGTGAAGGCGGCGCGGTCGATCGTCCTTCCACCAACCAGTTCGAGTTGGTAATAGGCGAGACTCTCGATGCGGAGTTTCATTTCGACGAACAGGTCAGCGGGCTGCGCGGGCGTGAAGTAACGCAGCATCATTTCACCGCCGCTGGCGGGGTGGGTCATGTGTAGTTCGCCGAGCGTGGTGTAGTAGTCACCGCCACCGCGGCGGACCCACTCTTGCCAGTTGCTGTCCAAGAGGACAGGATCGACGAGGAATTCGTGTGCGTCGCGTTGCGGGTCCAGCATGTCGGCGGTCAGGATGGCGTTGACCGGCCCGGAGGCCAGGATGACGGCGGCACAGAGCGCGAGTCCGGTCTGCAGAATTCGGTGTTTTGTCATGGGTTCACCTTGGGGGCGACGTCGGCCGCCGCCCCGGTGTGGGATTGACCTGGAATATAAAAACGCCATCAGCCAACTGGCTGACAAAATGCATGGCCCCCTCTGTTGGCGCCAACGTTTCGGCCAAGTTGTCCCGAGTCGAGGGGGCGAAGTTCATCTGGCGTGACATTCGTTGCCCGTGCGGATGTCCTGCCCCGCTCGGGCGGCGGGGCCGCCGTCCACGCGCGCTGCTGTCGCCGGTCGCCCCGCTAGAACGCCTCGATGCCCTGCCGCCCGGCAAATCCACCTTCCAGCGTATGCCACGCCATGACCATTCCCTCGCCGGCCTTGTAGCAAAGCAGAACGATGTCGTCGCCGCGCCGGGCCGGGAAGTCAACGAGGCCCATTTCGATGTCCTTGACCTGGATGCCCAACGCCTCGAACCGCTCCAGAACCGCGTTGACGGCGCCGCTATGGCTCGCCAGGCGGTCCTGATAGCCGAGCCACTCCTCGTGGGCCTCGCACGCCGGGTCGCTGATGGCCTCGCCCCAGACGATGGACAGGTCTTCCAGGTTGGCTGCGGCGTCGCGGGCGTCGGCCATGGCTGCGCGCGCCTCGGCGAGCAACGCCTCGACATCGGGCACCAATGCGTTGGCCTGGGCGAGGGTGAAGAGGTGGAGCGACATCAGGGGCGGCACGCGGAGCCACGTGATGAGTCTTGGCCGGCGCCGCAGCGTCGGAAGGGCCCCCGGCGTCAGCCCTTGGCGGCGCGACAACAGGAGCCGCGGGGCGCCCGAACCGGGCCTGCGGCCAGGGCGTCGCCTCCACAACATTGATGTAGGTTGTCGGGACCTCGAATCCCGATGACGATCCTTCGGTCCCTGGTCTCCGGACTGCTGCTCGCCCTGCTTGTCGGCGGCGCGTCGGCCTCGGCCCAGCCCGTCGCAGACCTCACGGTGCCGACGACGGGAGCCGCAGATGAGTGCTCGGCGGCCAGCCCCCCGTGCGGGTGGATCAACCCCCTGATCGCACTGGATTTCGATGACAAGCCGCTGTGCCGCACGTACCCTTCCGACTGCCTGTCGCCGCCGGGCGCCGACTTGGTGATGGACGGCCAGTTCCGCTGGTACTGGGAGGTCAGCGAGGACGGCACCTACCCCGACGACCCCGCCACGGACATCGTGGTCAGCTTCAGCGGCACCGCCAGCAACCCTGGCTGGCTCGACTTCGCCGTCGAACCCGAGACGATCACGATCTCCTCGGTGGACCTCATGGACCCCAACCGGTACATCACCGACAGCAGCGACCCCGCCAACGTGGCCGTCTGGTACAGCTACGAGGCGCCCATCACGGTCACCTTCAGCCGCGCTGGAGAGCCCACCGGCCCCGAGATGGACCGCATCGAAGAGCGCGGCGGCATCCAGTCGGTCTTCATGAAGGCCAAATCCACCGCCAGCAGCGACCGCTTCAAGGAAGCCTTCGGCGTGGAGGAATTCCGTTTCGACGCCTTCAGCGGCGAGGCCCAACTCGAATCGACCGCGGGCAAGGACGCCCCCGGCCTGGCGCCGATCGCGGCCGTTGGCATCCTCGGCGTCGCGGCCGTTGCGCTGCGCCGCCGATTCTAGGCCCACCCGCCTGGGCCCGTTGCCCGCCTAGGCCTCGATCCGGATGCGCCGGCCTGCCAAGTCGGACAACTTCAGGGCCACCAGTGGCGGGCCGACGCCCACCTCCAGCGTGTCCGGCCCCTGCCGCGCCCGGTAGATCAGATGGGGGCCCTTGGCTCCAAGCCAGGTGCCCGCGTGGCGCCCCACGGCGTAGCGCCGCCGCGGCGGCAGCGGCAGGGGCTGCTCGATGGGGTAGCCCGTGATCCGGTGCAGGTCGTCGTCGGCCTCGAAGCGGGGGCGCAGACGGCGTCGCAGGTCATCCGCGCGGCGCTCGATGCGGGTCCAGTCGACCGGGCGCGCCAGTTGGGGCAGCACCTCGCGGTGCGCGCGGTACTCCGGGACACGGTAGAGGCGGCTGATGCGGCGCTCCGTCTCGCGGGCCGTGGCGCGATCGGGGCACCTCGCCACGATGAACCAAGCGTCGGCGCCCTGCTCGTGGAGCCGGCGCTCCACGCGGCGCTCCTGGGTCATGCCGATCTTGGGCAGGCTGCCGTGGAAGGCCGCGTAGACGACGTGAGGAATGGGACCGAACGGACACGTGCACGTTGAGGGGTCGATCTTGCACTTGGGCTCGAAGACACACTCCGGCGAGACCAGGGGCGAGCAGCGGCCGCATTGGGACCACTGGGTGACCGGCGCGTGGTCGGGGCACGGCAGGTGGATGCCGTCTTCGATGCGGCCGACGCAGGTGCGTTCGGTGCCGAGGGTCCAGTCGAACCGGCCCGCCACGGGGAGCGCCATGAGTGCGCCGTGCGCGTCGGGGTCGGCGGCCAAGATGACGGGGCCGTGGCGGCCCCAGTACGAGGCGACGACGAGCCGGTCTAGCGTTGCCATGGCCGCCGGTCCAGGATGAACTCCGTCACGATGGGCGCCCAGGCCGCCACCGCGTCGCCGGGGTCGGCAACGAAGGCGGGACCCTGGCGCAACGCGGCGCGCACGTGCTTGCCCACGAAGACGATGGATTGGTTGGCCTCCAGCCAGGCCGCAGCCGTCCGCTGCCGGCGCGCCACCGTCACGACGAGGTTGTCGCCTTCCTCGCGCACGGGGCCCACGGCGTCGGGGTGCCCCTCCCATTTGCGTCGAAAGGCGCTGGCGTTGGGCTCCTTGCCGGCCAGCGGACCGACGCGCTCGAAGCTGGGCGGCAACGCGGCGGGGTGGGCCAGCCATTGCAGCGCGACGCGGCCGTCGTCGAGGACATCGACCTGATGGCGCTCCACGGTGAAGCCGGCGCGCGTCAGTTGCTGCGTCGCCTGGCGCCCGGCCTTCTGGAACTGGGGCAGGATGAGGTCCAGGCGATCGGTTTGTGGGACCAGCACGAGGCCGGCCCAGGCGTGGCCCGTGCTGGCGAGGGCCGAGCGCAACTCGGCGGGTGCAGAGGCCTCGGGCGGCGGCGGGAAAAAGTAGACCTCCGACGGGGACTCCCGATAGGACCGGGCGGCATGGGCAGCGCGGGCAAAGGTGTCCTCGGTGACGGCCGCGGCGACGTTGCGACTCGCATCAACGGGGTCGGCCACCAGTAGCGCGCCCGGCTCGTTGGGGGGTTCGCCGATCCAGCCGTGCCGGCGTGGCGTGCCGGCCACCAGCCAGGAAAGAACGCCATCGAACGAAGCGTGCCACTCGACGAGCACCTCGCACAGGTAACCGCTGAAGCCGCCCACCGCGGTCTCGGCGCCGTAGGCACCGACACCCTTGAGCCACTGCTTCAACAGCCGCACATCGCCCAATTGATGATCGTTGAGGTTGGCTTTGACCCAGGCCGTGTGCAACGGCGTGCGGTCCACGGCGCTGGCGCGCTGGCTGGCATCGCGCACCCGAAACGCGGGCACGAGGTCCACCTGGACGCCCTCGAAAAGCCCGAGGATGTACGGGTGCTGCGCGTACTTTTTGTCCCACGATTCCAGCACGGCCGAGCCCACCTGGGTCGCCAGGCCCTCCAGTTCGTCGGCCGGCGTGTCGGGGTCACAGAGCAGAAACAGGTCCACGTCCGTGCTGCCGGCGATCCAGGTGCCTTTGGCGATGCTGCCCTGCACGCTGGCTTCCGCGTTTGAGCCGGCCGCAGCCAGGGCGGCGGCGACGGCCGCCTCCAGGCGTGCCACCGTGTGGCGCATGCGGTCGGCCTCGTCGCGGGTGGGAGTAAGCCGTTCGAGGATTGCCGCCTCGACATCGGACGCGCGCGTCACGGCTCCTCCACATCGAGCCGGCCCTGCACAAAGCCGGATGGTGCCCTCGCTGCGGCCAGGTGCTCGCTGCCCGTGGCGCCCACGATCAGGCGCCGCAGCAGCTCGTGCATCTGGCTGTCCGGGGGCTCGGCGCCGTGGGGCACCGCGTACATGGGGTCGCGGTCGGGAATGGGAATCAGCGGCTTGGCCTTGCGCTTGAAGAGCTCGCGGAAGCGGCGGCGCTCCACGTCGCTGACCGTCACGCGCTCCAGCACGGCCGGGTCCGGCTCGAAGCCCGCCTCGCGGATCTCGGCGGCGAAGATGGGGCGCGCCAGCAGCGCGTGCAGGGCTGCGACGACGAGGGGCACCCGCCGGTCGGCGGGGACATCCATTTCGGTCACGGCGCGGCCCACCCAGCGGTGCAGGCCCTGGTGGGCCTCGGGGTTGGCCAGCGCGTAATGCTTGCTGGGCCCAAAATCGCTCTCTCGCAGGACGCCCGACTCGGCCAGCGCCTTGAGGTAACCGGCCACCGTCAGCCGGTGCAGGGGCTTGCCCGTCTTGCGGGCTGCGGCCAGCGCGCGGGTGACGCCGCTGATGCTGTCCTGGCCCTCGCGGCGCAGGTGCTCCAGGATAACATCCCGCAACACCTCCTCGCGCGCAAGTACCGGAGGTCCCGCCGCAGCCTCCTGCTCCGTCGTAGCCACCCATACCTGGTAACAAAGTGGATCACAAAAGCCCTTGCCGCAGGGGTCGGCGAAGCTTCCGGCCGGCGCGCGCTAGGATTCAGGCTCGGCGGGGCCGGCTGGCGAGGCGCCAACCAGCTTGCGAGCCGCCCCGATGACCCGCTTCTCCACCTTGCGGAACCACGCAAACAGGTCCCAGTGCAGCTCGTCGGCGACAATGGCGCCGAGCAGACCCACGACCAAACCGCCGGGAATGTCGGTCACCCAGTGGATGCCCAGGTACAGGATGCTGAACGTGAAGAGCGCCGTGTTGGCAATCATGAACCACAGGTAGTGGCGGTGCTCCCAGTCCCAGATCGTGTAGCCGCGGCGGCGCATGGTCCAGTACGTCACCAGGATCAGGCCGAACGGGATGGCCATGTGCAGACTCGGGAACGCGTTGTCCAGCGGGTCGGCGGCGACGAAGAAGTTGAAGAAATCCTCACTGGAATGGTACAGAAGGCTCTGCATGCCAGGAATGAAGTCGCTCGTCACCTGCGCGTTGAAGAAGATGTAGAACGGGATGGCGAGCACGTAAATGATCGAATAATTGAGCGCCGCCAGGTTGGCAAGCTCCCGATCATCGACGTACGCCCACAACATGACGGTGAAGTAATTCAGGAAAACGTACGCCCACAGGTAATGCACGTTCAGGAATTCCGTCAACCACGGCTGCTGCAGCGCACGCTGCAGGTCGAACGTCATGTCCCCCTCGATGGCGTAGATCAGCCATGTGAAGTCGCCGAAAACGCCGCGGATAGGGTCGTTGAGACTGTCAACCCAGTTCTTCTCCACCACGATGACGGCGAACAGGAACAGGTGCCAGCGGTAGTCCACCAGCAAACGGCGCAGGTTGAATGCAAAGCCACCGCCCCACTGACGCCGCGCGAAGAACCACAGGGCCAGCGGCGTCGAGGCCAACACGGTCCAGAAGACAATGCGACCGAGTGCCACGATGCCGGCGACGCGGCGCTCCTTTTAGGCCCTTGGCCCGCCGGTCCAGGCCCCGCTTATATATTGCTTCTTAAGCAAAGATGGGGGCCTTATATACTGGCTGTCTTTGGCATGCTTATTCGGAGAGGCCCCCAATGGCTGTCATCCACATCCAGAACGTCGTTGCCAGCACTTCCATCGGTGAGGAACTCGATCTGAACGCCATCAGCGCGACGTTCCCCAACGCGGAATACGAGCCGGAACAGTTCCCCGGCCTGGTGTTCCGGGTCCCCGAGCCGAAGACGGCGGCCCTCATTTTCCGCAGCGGCAAGGTCGTCTGTACCGGTGCCAAGAGCATCGCAGAGGTCCACACCGCCGTCGGCATCGTGTGCGACCGCCTGCGCGCCCACGGCTTCGAGACGCTCGACGAGCCTGAAATCACGATCCAGAACATCGTCGCCACCAGCGACCTGGGCGCCGAGCTCAACCTCAACGCCATCGCCATCGGCCTCGGCCTTGAGAACGTGGAGTACGAGCCCGAGCAGTTCCCGGGCCTCGTGTACCGCCTCACCGACCCCAAGGTCGTCGTGCTGATCTTCGGCAGCGGCAAACTGGTGTGCACTGGCGCCCGCCGCAAGGAAGACGCCGAAGAGGCCGTTGACAAAATCACGGCTGAACTCAGCTCGCTGGGCCTCCTGTTCTAAGCCCGCGGCTGCGTGGCTTCGCGCAGCGAACGCCGCACCCCGAGGGCATGCGGGCCCGAGTAGCGCTACAGTTGACGTACGGCCACGTGGGACCCGGCGTCCCGTCCTATCACCCTGTGGGGCCGCGCTCAGCGCGGTCGCACTCCATGGGTAATAGGGCCCGGATGACCTTGTTGGGAAACACGACGTCGGGAAGGCTGCACGGCGGGCCTGCCCGAAATCCGGCTCCGCGCGCAGCCGGCGAATTGCCGGCAAGCCGAAGCGACGTTGCTGAGCGGGGGCCGCACTCCCCCGTGGTTTGGCCGCAGAGGTTTGGCTAGACGACCGACCCCAAGGGATCGAAGCGAAGGGCCACATTCGGAATGCCGCGCCCCGACGTCATTGCCGGAGCGCGGCCCAAGCCAACCACCTACCCCGTGTCAACACCCATTGCCCCCACGCCCTTCGGCGCGCCAC
>JBFJYU010000085.1:0-10880 GCA_041622435.1 Thermoplasmatota archaeon
GCAAAGGATGAGTTTCTCGTCGCCGTGATCCAGGGTGCGGAGCAGGTCGCCGGGGCACGTGAAGTCGGGGCCTGGCCCGATGGCATCGGCGACGGTGCGATCCAGCAGCAGGGACGCGCCCCCTCCGGTGTTGGCGGTCGGCTGGCTCGCCGGCGAGGCGACGTAGTGGGTTTGCGACTGGGCGGCCGTGCGGGCGAGCAAACCGATCCCCTGGAGCCCCGCCGCCTGTCCGATGGCGCCGGGTCCCAGTTCGAAAGTCGTGTCGCTGCCGCCATCGAGGAGCATTCCGACACCGAAGGCGCGCCCGGCGCCCTGTCCGAGCCCCGACTCCACTGTGTAGACGTTGCGGCCGCCGGGGTCGACGAGGATTCCGAGGCCGTAGAAATCGCCGGCTCCCTGTGTGGTGCCGCTGCCCGCGTAGGTATCGTCGCCGTCGCCTGCCAGCAGAATGCCGACGCTGGGCATCGCAGCGGGCAGCGCCCGAAGCGCCCGAAGGGTGTCCTGGTCGGGAACGGACACCGGCCCAGGATCGGGCACGGCCCCCTGGGCTTCTCGCAAGCTCGCCGCGCCTGGAGTGCTGGCGCCGTGCCCGCGTGCCTCGTCGCCAGCCACGAGGGGTTCGCTTGACGCCGAGCCCTGAACGGCTCCTTGGGGCGCGATGCCCTGGAAAGTGTTGTTGCCTCCCTGGTCGTCCAAAATGGCCAAGCCAATGGTTGCGCCGCCGTTGACACCGCCGGCGAGCCCAACGCTGCCGTTGTAGGCGTCGCGGCCGTACTCCATGTCGAGCAGCAGGCTCCAGCCGTTGCGGGTGCCTCCGTTCACGCCGCCGGCCCCGAGCACCCGGCCGTCGTAGTGGTCGCGGCCGGACAGGTCGAGGAGGCAGCCGATGCCGGAGAACTCGCTGGCGCCGTTGAGTGAGCCGTACGCGTCGATCGAGCCCTCGTAGTGGTCGTTGCCGCCGTGGTCAATGAGCAGGCCGGAGCCGAGAATGGCCCCGCCGTTTCCCTGGCCCGCGCCTTGGCTGGTCACGTTGTACCGGTCGTTGCCGCCGCCATCGACG
Source organism: Thermoplasmatota archaeon (assembly GCA_041622435.1). GTDB lineage: Archaea > Thermoplasmatota > E2 > JACPAO01 > JAHFTW01 > JBFJVP01. The sequence goes on from JBFJYU010000085.1 coordinate 1,061, forward strand.
AGCAGGCCGGAGCCGAGATCGCCGCCGCCGTTGCCGGCCCCGCGCCCGCCGAGCACCGTTTCGTAGATGTCGTCGCCTTCGCCGTCGGCCAGCAGGCCGGGGCCGAGGATGCCGGCGCCGTTGCCCGCCCCCTCTCCGAGCGACGCGCGGTAGTGATCCGATCCCGACAAATCCACAACGTGTCCGGCTGCCTGCCAGGCGCCTCCATTGGCCGCGCCCCATTCACCGATGGTCGCATGGTAGCTGTCGTTACCGCCCGCGTCCAGCAGCCAGCCGGCCGCGCTGCGCGTGGCGCCGCCGTTGAGGCCGCCGTGTGTGCCCGCCGTGGCGTTGTAATCGTCGTCGCCGCCCGAGTCCACCAGGAAGCCGGTGCCTCGGTCGAAGGCGCCGCCGTTGGCCGCCAGGTACCCGGCCGACGAGGCGAGGTAGCTGTCCGCACCGCCCTTGCCGCCGGTCGGGTGGGCATCGATCAAGGCGCCTGCGCCCACGGATCCGGCGCCGTTGGCTGCCCCGTTGTCCACGGTTGCTTCGTAGCGGTCGTCGCCAGCGCCGTCGACGAGGGTGCCGATTCCTGCGATGGCGGCGCCGTTGGCCGCCAAGAAAGCCCCCGCCGTGGCGTAGGTGTCGTTGCCGGCGGCATCCCACAGGAACCCGGTGCCTCCGTGCCCGGCGCCGTTGACCGCCTGCAAGCCAGCTCGGCCCAGGTACTGGTCGTCGCCGGCGACGTCGATCAGCAACGCGGAGGCCGCGCCCGCCGGGCCTGCGGCCGGAGCCGTTGGCACGATGGCTTCGATCTTGCCGCCGCCGCCGTTGTTGCGGTACGTGTCGTTGCCGCCCCGGTCGATCAGGAGCGCGTAGTCGCTCGTGTACGTGTCGTCGCTGTCGGCCAAGTTGATCCGGATCAGTGGCGGGATGTCGAGGAGGTCTTCGCCCGGCGCCAGGAGCGGGATCGCCACCGCGATGCGGGCGGCGGCCATGTCGCGCGTGGCCAGCAGCAGCCCGACGTCGGGAAGGCCGTCGGTCACCAAGGCGATGTCGGCAGCCGCCTCCATGACCATGGCGGCCTCGATGATGCGCACCAGGCCGGACGCCGACGGTTCCGCAACGGCCGCCGCGGCGGCCTGTGATGCCGCATCCAGCGGCGGCGCCCCGTGCGATCGGAGAAAAGCGTCAACGGCGGTGGGCAGGTCCGGGAACGTGGGTGCCACCGGCACCGGCAAGGCGCTCGCGGGGCGCGGCTGGAGGCGCAGGGCATCCAGGATCAGCGCACCGTGGTCGGCCACCTGGGGCCACGCTGACACATGGGAAACGGCCCTTGCGACGCCGTCGGGCGTGGCGGCTTTGTCCCCAGGGGCCGGCACGCCAGCGAGGGCCCCGGCCGTATCGCGCATGCGAACCGCGTCGGGGGCCAGTTCGGCAAAGTCCGCGCCCAGCAGGTCCTCGGCTTGGCCTCTGACCTCATCGGCCCACGCCAGTCCATCGAGCAGGCGCGGGAGATCCAGTCGAGCCGTCGGGGCGACGGCCGTCATGGCGGCCGCCTGGGCACTCACCAGCGGGCCCACGGATGCCAAAAGATCCGCTCTTGGCTTCACGCCCAGCGCCTCGCCAGCGGCCAGCGACGCGTCGGCGAGCGTCTTCAGGCCAGGGTTGGCGGGCATCAACGCGGACGCTTCGCGGGCGCCGCTCCACCCCGGTGCCGTCCACGGCAACGCGCTGGCGCTCGAAACCACAAGAATCACGGCGACGGCCGCCCACTTCCCTGCAAGCCACGCGGGGGCTGCCCTTGGGGACCGCGCGCGATGGCGAAACGATTTCAATACCATGGTTCGAATCAATCAAGAATTCTAGGCTCTCAAAGTTATTATGTCATTTGGTCAAAAACTCAAATGGGCGGAACCATTCGGTTTTCGTTTTAGCCAAAAGCCTGCGGATGGACGGTGTTGGGTGGATGCTCGCCGGCGTCGCCACGGGCACGGTCCAACCTCCAGGAATAAGATTAACTGTCAGCGAAGAGATAGCTGTATGTGGCCCTCCAAAGCGTTGAGCGTGACCCCAACGACGACGCCCCCGACTCCGGGCCGGACCTCGACGCCCTCGCGCACCGGCTCCGACCGCTAGGCAACGCCTCGCGCCTGCGGCTGCTCGATATCCTCACGCAGCCCCTCTACGTCGAAGAGGTCGCGGCCAAACTCGGCATGTCCCGACCCGGCGCCCGCAAGCACCTGGACGCCCTCGTTGAGATCGGCGTGCTCGCCAAGCGCGTCGGCCGCCGCGACACCGGCCCCGTCGTCGAATACCTCCTCGACCGTGCCGGCCTCTTCCAGATTCAGGTGCAATTCTCCGAGGTCGGGGCCCGCAAGACGCCGCCCAGCAACAGTCAGACAACCCGGACGCTGCTGGCCGACAAGCCATCCCGCGCCGAGGGCGGCGTGTCCAATACGCCCGAACCGGGACTGACCGTCGTTCGTGGACTCGACGAAGGGCGCGTCTTCTCGCTGGGCCACTCGGACGGGACCGTGTGGCGCATGGGTCGAGGTCCCGAGGCGGACATCCAACTGGACTACGACCCCTTCGTGAGCACCCGCCACGCGGAAATCACCGTGCAGGATCGAGGGCTTGCCCTGACGGACCTCTACAGCAAGAACGGCACCTACGTCAACTGGCGGCGCATGCGGCCAGCCGTCGAGGTCCCCCTGGCGCAGGGTGACATCATCGCCGTCGGCAAGACCCGGTTCGTACTCCAGATGCAGGCCCCGGCCTGATCAGGCCACGGGCTCGGCTCGAGCCGCCAACGGCTGGATGCGCCGGGCTCGCGCTAGCAAGCGTGTTCTGATCGCGCGCCACCGGGGCGCCGAAACGGTCTACGTGCCGCGGCTTTCCTTGGCCTTGACGCGCAGATCGCTGCGGTGGCACTTGCGGCAGCGGTTAGCCAGCTTGGCGTTCGTAACGCCACAGTGCATGCAGATCTTCTTTTGGAGACGGCGGGAAACGGCTTCCGGGAATGCCATAGACGGTCACCTGGACGATCGCCGACGACGGGGGGCCCGTATATGAGTGTGATGGGCTCGTGGGTGTCCGGGCTGCAGGCGCAAATCCCGCCGCCGGGGGTTGTGCAGGCAGGGTGGCGTCCGCCGTCGGGAGGGCGGCGAAGGCCGCCGGCCGCGTCGTGTGCGTGGCGTGTTTGGCCATCGGTCCGGCAACCTGCCTGGACCCCTTTGCACCCGCGTCGATGCGCCGGCATGTACCGAGCCGAATCGGGCCGGCGGGCGAGGCGAAAACCGATTAACCGCCATGCCAGGGGAAACGTCCTATTGGGGGAGTTTATTGTAATTCGAAATCACCCGAAAAACAGGATTGGTTTGCGCCATCATTCGACTCCCCAAGGGTAGAATGGGGAATCAAAGGAAAACAAAAGGCCTTGGTTGGGGTCTGTTTTTTCGTCGATTATTGCAGGTGTCAAGGTGAATTGAGAAACCCTTTTGTTGACAATTCCCACAACCGAGGGGCTATGGATCGAGACGGAGGCGAGAGCTGCGTCAGGCAAGGCCCTGGGGTCTTCCTCCCGCACTCATTCGCTCCCCGTGCGGGCGCTCGTTGTGGGCGCCCAGCCGGCGTTTCCCGTCGCGGTTCGAAGGCCCCGCGGAGGGACCTCCTGACGCCGCCGCTTCCTTTGGGGGTGCCGGTGGCGACGTCGGTCTGCCGCGGCTTGAGGTGGAAATGATGTCTGACACCAAGGACAAAGCCGGCGCATGGCGCCGGCGACGCAATCGCGGCCTGTTCGTCGCGCCGCTTGTAGCTGGCTTGCTCCTGTTCGGGGCGATGCCTGTTCAAGCCAACGCGGAGGACGGCTATGGATTGATCATCATCGAGAAGCAGACGCGACCGCGGGACGCCCGCGAGGCGTTCCATTTCACGGGGGCCGTGGAAGGGACGCTTCGCGATGATGGCCAGTTGAAGCAGGTCGTTCCCGTTGGGCTGCACTCGGTGACCGAGTTGATGCGGCACCATTGGTACCTGGCCGACATCGTCTGTGATGACCGTGACAGTTGGGCTGACTTGGCCAATGACACGGCCTGGATTCAGGTTGATCGGCGCGAGCACGTGACGTGTACGTTCTACAACCAGCGGGCGGCGGAGATCGTGGTGAAGAAGGTCACGGATCCGCCCGATGCGAACCAGACGTTCAACTTCACGGGTGACCTGGAGGGGCAGATCGGCCACAACGAGACGATCAGCAAGTTCGTCAAGCCCGGTCTGTACGACACCACGGAAGAGGTGCCCCAGGGCTGGAACCTGACGGCTGTGCAGTGTGACCACCGGCGCAGTTGGGGCGATGTCGGCAACGCCAGCGCCCACTACCACGTGCGCGCCGGCGAGAAGCACACGTGCACGTTCTACAACGAGGAGTTGCCGCCTCCGCCGCCGCTTGCCACGGCCACGTTGATCGTGGAGAAGCAGACGGACCCGCCCGACTCGCCGCAGTTGTTCAACTTCAGCGGCGACGCCAGCGGCGACATCGGCGACGATGGCCTGATCATCCGCACGAACCTGACGGCGGGCACGTACAACGTGACGGAGACGCTGCCGCCGGATTGGCGGTTGACGGACATCCAGTGTGATGACGGCAACAGCACCGTTGACGTTCCCAACGCCACGGGCCACTTCCAACTGGAGGACGACGAGACGGTGACGTGCACCTGGTACAACCAGCAAAACGGCACCATCATCATCGAGAAGCAGACCGATCCGGACGGCAGCCCACAGGTGTTCAAGTTTGACGGCGACCTGCCGGGCTTCCTCCAGGACGACCAGAACATGTCCGGGTCGTTCGAGCCCTACCAGTGGTACCAGTTCTGGGAACTTGTGCCCCACGGCTGGCGGCTGGACGACGTCCGGTGTGAGACGGACTTCATTGGCAATGCGCAGGCCTCGGAGCCGCGCATCTGGCCGCCTGACGGTTTCGCGTGGTACCTGCACGCGGGTGAAACGGTGCGCTGTACGTTCTACAACGTCCAACAGGCGCGCCTGATCCTGGAGAAGGAGACCCGCCCCGACGGCAGCCCCGTGGATTTCAACTTCACGGGAGACCTGTCCACGACGCTGTCCGACGGACAGAGCGACTACTGGGACGTTGACCCCGGCTTGTACTCCACCACGGAGGAGGTCCCCGAAGGGTGGTACCTGCTCAGCATCCGGTGTGACGATGGCGATTCCATCATCGACCTCGCCAATGCGACGGTGACGTACAACGCATCGGCCGGCGAGACCATCACGTGCCGGTTCTTCGACCTGCAACTGGGCAAGATCATCGCCCACAAGGTCGCGGACCCCGAGGACACGAACCAGACGTTCAACTTCACGGGCGACCTGGAGGGCGAGATCGGCCACAACGGAACCATCATGGATTGGGTGTTCCCGGGCCGCTACCACGTCTTCGAGCAGGTCCCGGACGGTTGGAACCTGACCGCCGTCCAGTGTGACAGCGACGGTTCGTCCGGCAACGCCTCGCGGGCGCGGGCCGCCTACAGGGTGCGCGCTGGCGACGAGATCACCTGTACGTTCTACAACAGCGAGATCCCGCCGCCGCCGGAGCCCGGCAACATCATCATCACGAAGAACACCGACCCGGAGGGCGCTCCCGACCAGTTCCTCTTCACGGGGGACGTCGGAGGCGTCATTGGTGACGGCGAGAGCATCCTGGCCCTCGGCGTGCCGGCGGGCGTGTACAACGTGACGGAGCACCCAGGCAACCATTGGAAGCTCACCGACCTGAGTTGTGATGACGGCAACAGCATCACCGATCCGGCCAACCGCAGCGTGGAAATCCACGTTGAGGAGGGCGAGACCGTGGTGTGCACGTTCAACAACACCCAGGACGGCAAGATCATCATCGAAAAGCAGACCATCCCTGATGGATCGCCCGAGGTCTTCGAGTTCGTCGGCGCTCTTGCCGGCAACCTGAGCGACGGCGAGATGATGATGCAGCACAAGCGCCCCGGCCACTATCACGTCAGCGAGATCGTTCCCCACGGGTGGGATCTCATCGATGTCGATTGCCGCAAGGTTGGCCAGCCCGACGAGCCGGAGCGGCCGCCGGCGCCGCGCGAGGAAAACGGTGCCTGGATCCGGCTGTTCGCCGGTGAGACGGTGCACTGTGTCTTCACCAACCAGCAGTTGGCGCGGGTCATCGTCGAGAAGCAGGTGCGCCCCGCTGGCAGCGATCAGGAGTTCAGCTTCGACGGCGTCTTTGACGGCGCCATCGGCCACGGCGAATCCCTGTACCGCGACGTCGTGCCCGGCGAGTACTCCACGAGTGAGTTGGTGCCCGAGGGTTGGGCGCTGACTCACATCGCGTGCAACGATCCGGACACGGAGGTGGACCTCCAAGGTGCTTCGGTCACGTACCACGCCGAGCCCGGCGAGACGCTGCGCTGTACGTTCTACAACGTGCAGCTCGGCAAGATCATCGCCAAGAAGTTGACGGAGCCCCCGGAATCGGAGGGCGAGTTCAACTTCACGGGCGCACTGGTGGGCACGATCGGCCACAACGGAACGCTCATGGAATGGGTGCTGCCCGGGACCTACCACGTTTTCGAGGAGACGCCACCGGACCCTTGGACCCTGACCTCGATCGAGTGTGACGATGACAATTCGTCTGGCAACGTGACCCAGGGCCTCGCTGGCTACCGGGTGCGGCCCGGTGAGATCGTGACGTGTACGTTCACGAACGAGCTCCCGCCGCCGCCGCTGTCGACCGGCGTCTTGATCGTCGAGAAGTTCACGGACCCGCCCAACTCGCCGCAGGAGTTCAACTTCACCGGCGACGCATCCGGTGACATCGGCCATGGCGGCGTGATCATCCGCACCAACCTGAGTGCCGGCAGCTACAACGTGACCGAGAACGTTCCGCATGGCTGGAGGTTGACCGACCTCCAGTGCGACGACGAGCCCAACAACGGGCCTGTTGACCTCAAAACGGAGCCCATGCCCAACACGGCGGGCGTGTGGCTGGATCCTGGTGAGACCGTTCGTTGTGTGTTCTACAACGTGCAACAGGCACGGTTGATCCTGACCAAGCAGACGCGGCCCGGGGACGCTGAGGGGCAGTTCACCTTCCAGGGTGACCTGTCGACGCAGTTGGGCGATGGCCAAAGCACGATCTGGGACGTTGATCCTGGCAACTACTCGACCCGGGAACGCCACCTGGACGGCTGGCGGCTGTACGAGATCGATTGTGACGACGGCGTCACGGTTGACTTCGCCAACGCATCGGTGACCTACCACGCCCAAGCCGGCGACACGCTGCGGTGCACATACCACAACCAGCAGCTCGCCAAGATCATCGTGAGGAAGGTCCTGGATCCGGAGGACAGCAATGCGACGTTCCGCTTCTCCGGGGACCTCAGCGGCCGCATCGGCCACAATGAGACCCTGATGAAGTGGGTGACGCCGGGCAAGTACCACGTGACGGAACAGGACCACAACCGCTGGACACTGGACCGCATCGAGTGCGATGACGAGGATTCGCTGGAGGATGTGCCGAACCGCACGGCGGGCTACGATCTGCAGCCCGGTGAGCGTGTGACGTGTACGTTCTACAACAGCGAGGATCCGCCGCTCGGGTAGTCTTGTAGACGAGCCGGCGCGGGGCGCTGGCGTCCTTTTCCTTCGACCCGCTTGACCTCTCCTTCTCCTTCCCCTTCCCGCTTCCGCCACCCTCTTCGTTCGATCTTCTCCCTGTTCGTTTTTCGACCAACAATTCCCGGGCCTGCGGCAACGCGTGCGTGGTCCCGCCCATGCCGGTCTGGCACAACCATCGCCAACCGCGGCTTTTCGGGTGACACCCTGCTGTGGCCCGGGACGCCAAGAGGGGCCAGCGCAGGCCCGGAGTCACCCACGGACGCAACGCGAGCACCTGTTGGCGGCGTCGCACAAGGCGCGGTTCGCCGCGCCTGCGCCACCGCGCCAGGTCGGCGAAACCGGCCCACCTGGACAACGGGTGGATGGTGCAACGCCCGCCCCGGGGCGATCGTCAACGGTCGATGGTCCGCCGCCGGTTCACGTCCTCGGGGCCGGGCGGCCGACCATCGCGGTTGCGGTGAGGCGCCTGCGCCGATGGGCCGATCCGGGTCGGCCGCACGTGGGCCTCCCGGCCGTCGAAACCCGATTAAGGACCACGCTAGGTGAAACGCCTTTTCCGGGGACTTTGTGAAAATCAATGACGATCGCAAAAGACGCGCTGGATTTCGACGATTTGTGCCTCCCCCACTGTTGGCCGCCGCCCCAGTCAACAAAATAGCGCTGACATGCGGGCCGATTCTTTGGTAATTATTGCAGCCATTTCGGTGCTTTGAGAAACCCTAATCTCATTCGCCGGGGCAACGCAGAACGCATGGATCGAGGCGTTTGGGAGAACGTTAAGGCGGCCGCCCCAACGGTGGCCCGCCCTGTTTTCTCCACGCCCGGATCGGCCATTGATTCTGCGCCCCCTACCGGCCCGACGAGTCTCGGTTCCAGCACCCCGCGCTCGACCATCCCCGCCCCGCAGTGCGCGAAGCTCGCGTGCTCGCGGCGGGTGTGGCGGCGCGGCATGAGGTGGATGAAATGTCCGACACCAGAAACACCGCCGGTTCTTCGAACTGGCGAAGGAATCGCGGAGTATGGGCCGCGCCCTTGGTAGCCAGCTTGTTGATCTTCAGCGCCGTCCCGGCCTTCGGAAATGAGGTCGATGGTTACGGTTTGATCATCATTGAAAAGCAGACGCGGCCGCAGGGCGCAAGGGAGGCCTTCCATTACACCGGCGCCGTGGAGGGGACGCTTCGCGATGACGATCGGCTCGAGCAGGCCGTTCCCGTGGGGCTGCACTCGGTGACCGAGTTGATGCGGCACCATTGGTATCTGGCCGACATCGTCTGTGATGACGACGACAGTTGGGCCGACTTGGCCAACGACACGGCCTGGATCCAGGTTGATCGGCGCGAGCACGTTACGTGTACGTTCTACAACCAGCGCGCCGCCGAGATCATCGTGAAGAAGGTCACGGATCCGCCTGACGCGAACCAGACGTTCAACTTCACGGGTGACCTGGAGGGGCAGATCGGCCACAACGACACGATTCGGAAGTTCGTGCCGCCGGGCATCTACAACACCACGGAGGAGGTGCCGCCCGGGTGGAACCTCACTGCGGTGGAGTGCGACCACCGGCGCAGTTGGGGCGATGTCCAAAACGGCAGCGCCCACTACCACGTACGCTCCGGCGAGCGGCACACGTGCACGTTCCACAACGAGGAGATTCCCGAGCCGCCGCCGCTGGCGACCTCCACGCTCATCGTGCGCAAGATCGCGTCGCCACTCAATTCGCCCGTGAGCTTCAACTTCACGGGCGCCGCCTCGGGCAGCATCCGGGACGGAGAGTCCATCATCGTCTCCAACCTGACGGCCGGCACCTACAACGTGACGGAGGAGGTTCCGCCCGACTGGAAGCTGGATGACATAGGATGCGACGACGGCAACAGCACCGTCGATGTGCCCAACGCCACCGCCACGTTCCGGTTGGAGGATGGCGAGACGGTCACGTGTACGTGGGTCAATGTGCAAAATGGCACGATCATCCTGGAAAAGCAGACGGTGCCTGATGGCAGCGGCCAGCAGTTCGAATTCCAGGGCGCCCTTCCGGGTTTCATCAGTGATGGTGAAAACCTGACCGGCTCCTTCGAGCCGTACCAGTGGTACCAGATGTGGGAGATTGTCCCGCACGGCTGGCGCCTGGGTGACATCGAGTGCAATTCGACGATCCCGGGCATTGAGCCGACGGCGGAGC
>JBFJYU010000086.1:0-10868 GCA_041622435.1 Thermoplasmatota archaeon
AAGCGTCAAGGACCTCTGCCCCGTAGCCGATGGTGCAGTCCTCGCCGCCGCCGAAGCCGCTGCGCTCGAAGCCGACGCCGGCGCGGCTGCCATCCTCGGCCCCTACGTCCGCGCTCGCATGGTCCCGTGTGAAGAATACGATACCGAACGAGCAGTGGTGGCCGGCGCTCGCGTCGCCGCCCGCGAGCGCCGCGTTGACATCCACATCGGTGCCAACAGTGTGGTGCGTGCCCTTCGACGGACAGCCGGGAACGCCCTCGTTGACTGGCGTGACGCAGACCACGTCTGCGGGCGTGCAGAACTCTTCAGCCGCCTCGACGGGTGCCGGCATCAGCAGCGCGGCGGCCGCCAGCAGCAAGAGGATCGATTTCATCTTGATCGGCCCGGAAACCTGGTCGGCTGCCTTGAGCATGGCCCGGGTGCAACCGCTCCTAGCCCATGGGGCCGATGTGGACCGCGTGTTGGGCGGACCAGTAATTGAGGAGATCGTCGCCCTGGGTCAGGCGCAGGTGGCCGCGGACGAAGTTCGTGCCGTCCGGCAGCCCGGAGCACGTGATCTCGAACGTGCCGGGGACATCAACGGCGCCCTGCACGTGGTTGCAGCCGCCGGCGAGGCCAAAGTCGCCGTTGGGGTCGTCCGTCTCCTCGGCCCAGTAGTGGGCACCGAGGTGGGTCGTCTCGCCGTGCTGGTGGTCGGGCGACGTGATGGTGAGCGTGAACGTGAACGCCTCGCCCGACTCGACATGGGCCGGCATGCCGGTCGCCTTCAGTTCGAAGGAATTGGGGCCAAGGTCATGGGCGTGCTCGCCGCCGTTGTCGTTCGCATGGTCGTCCGCCGGGCTGGTGCAACCTGCCAGAAGGAAAGCAATCAGGGTTGCTCCGACCAGTGATTGAAGACGGGTCATTGGGCCTTCGGACGCCCGGTTGTTTGAAAAATGAGTCGGAAGAAGGCGAAAGGGTTCGGGTTGCTTACTCGCTGACGATCACGGCGCCCTGCATGCCAATGATGGCATGGTGGACGCAGGAGTACAGGTGGATGCCTGGCTCCGTGAAGGTGCGTGTGTAGGTGAGCGACGGCGTCTCGTCGGGCAGCGGGTAGTCGAAGAACCCGGGTACGGCCTGGACGCCGGTGCTCGCGCCGGCGGGCCAGTGGAAGCCGCTGTCCCAGCCGGTGCCGCTGACGGAATGGCAGTGGACGCTGACCCAGCGCCACGTGACGGAGTCGCCCGCGGACACGGCCGTGATGGGGGACGCGTTGGTCGCGTCGTTGAATGTGTTGTGCAGCACCTCGACCGTGTGGTCGCCGGCGCCACCTTCGCCAAGGTCACCTGCGGGGGCGGACGAGCACCCCGAGCCGGTTCCTTGGTAGAAGTGGATCGCCGTCGACGGAGCGGCCAGGAGCAACGCTGTCAGAATGGACGCGCCCAAGACGCTGAGGCGGGCTATGCGTGGGTTTGGGTACCGGATCATGAGGAAACCACCGCGTCATGATCCTGTTTTCTCCGTTTATCTCTGCCGGCGGCGCCAACTTGGCGTTCGGCGTGGCCGGGCACGGTCCTGCCCTAGGCCGGCGTGACGAAGATGACGTGTTCCGGCGTCCAGTAGTTGAGGGTCTCGTCGTCAACCACGAGGCGCACGTGGCCGCGGAGGTAGTGCCAACCGCTTTCGGTGGGGGTGCACACGATCGTGAAGTCGCCTGGGACTTGGCCGCCACCGGCCACGTGGCTGCACGATCCGGCTTGCAGGCCGAAATCGGCAGTGGGGTCGTCGGTGCTGGCACTCCAGTAGTGCGCGCCGATGTGATCCGAGTGGCCGGCGTTGTCGCCGGTGATGTGAAGACCGAGCGTCACGCTGTCGCCCAGCTTGATGTGGGATGGCAGGTCGCGTGCGTTGAGGGTCAGCATTGGGATGGCTGCTTCGTCCGTCGTGGGGTCGTTCGTGCAGCCTGCCAGCACGACGCCAGCCAGCAGCATGGCGCACAGGGCTACGGGTATCCGGGTCACGCGGGCTCATGCAGATGACGTGGGTATAGACCTTGTGCCGCCGAAGGGCCAGCGTGGCAGGCGTTCTTGCGGCGTCGACTGGGTTGCGGGTGGTGGAGCAGGGGCTGGGCTGGGTCGGCGCGCCGAGCGTGCAAGCCCCTTTGGGGCGGTTCGGGCGGCGAGCCCTTTGGGGCATGGGGGCCCACGATCGATCGCTGCAAAATGGCTTTATAGAAGCTCCGAGTAATTGGGTATTAAAGTGAACCGGCCGGAGCTTATCGAATACGTTCGCGAGACGCTGGCCCGAGCGGGCTTCGCCGTTAGCGAACGCTGCGACCTCCGACCCGTCAGCTTCGACCTCGTCGCCCGCCGCGACCGCGACCTGCTCATCGTGAAGGTGCTGACCAACGTCGACGCCCTCAACGAAGTCATCGCCAACGAAATCAAGCTCCTGAGCAAATTCCTGGAGGGCCGGCCCGTGCTCGTCGGGCTGCGCTCCGGCACCGGCGCGCTGGAGGAAGGTGTCGTCTACGCGCGCCACGACATCCCCATCGTCAACCCTGCCACCCTGGTGGAGTACCTGCTACGCGGCACGGCCCCCGTCGTGTTCGCTGCCCCCGGTGGATTCTACGTGCGCCTCGACGCCGCGGCCTTGCGCCGCGCGCGCACCGAGCGGGATTTGTCGCTCGGCATGCTCGCCAAGATCGCCGGCGTCAGCCGCCGCGCCGTCCAGATGTACGAGCAGGGCATGAACGCCTCCATCGACGCGGCGATGCGCCTGGAGGAGCACCTCGGCGCCGACCTCATCGAAGTGGTGGATCCGTTCTCGTCGTTCGACCCGGCCACCTACCAACCCCGCACCGAAACGCCCACCGAGCCAGAGGTGGACCCCATCGAGAAGATGGTCCTCAGGCTGCTGGAGGGTCTCGGCTACGAGGTGCGCGCCACCCGCCGCAGTCCTTTCAACGCCCTGACCACCCAGGCAGCCGACACGTTCCTGACCGGCGTCGGGGAGGACAGCCCCCAGTTGCGCCGCCGCGCCCGCATCGTCACCAGCGTCAGCCGCATCGTTGAGCGGCCCGGCTTCTTCGTGGTCGAGCGCACGACACGGACCCAGATCGAGGGCCTGCCCGTACTCAGCCGGGTCGAGTTGCGCAAGTTGACCGACCCGGAGCGAATCCTGGAGCTCATCCTGGAACGGCAGGGTCGCGAAGCCACCGAAGGCAGCGATTAGGCCGCCCCCTGGCGCAGCGAAGCACGATCCGGTGTCCGGCCTCCCCGCGACGTCCGGTCAGGCGCGCCGTCGCCCCTGCCGCCTTGTTCCCATACCCCTAGGAATCATTTTAAGAAACTCACAAGATTGAAGAACGGTTCATCGCCGGGACGTGCAAAGCCATGGCATCGACTGTCGGAAGATTCACACCCCCCGCCGTGCAAGTGCGCACCTACCTGAAGGAGCTCCAGGGAGCCCTGGAGGCCTCCGCCGCGCCGCACGCGGAGGCATTGGTCCGCGAAAGCCAACACACCCTCGATCGAAACATCCGGGACGTCAAGAAGAAATTCTGGCTGACCACCGATCAAGCGACCCGCCGCGTGCTGGACGCCGTAGGCCCCGTTGACGACGTCGCCGAGCGTCTGGCCGGGGGCGCCGCCCTAGCGGACATCCAGGCCCGCGCCGTGGCCGAAGTGGAAGATCTGGTCAGCCGCAGCCGCAAGATCATCCTCGGGCTCGTCCAGCGCGTGGCGCCCATGGCTGCCGTCGCCATCGCCGCCGGCCTCCTGGTCGCAGGATTCCTCGGAGATGACGCCAACCCGGCCTTGCAGGACGACTCGACCGTCCTGTTCAGCCTGGACGAGAACTTCGACACCCACACGGCGCACCTCCACGACAGCTTCCAAATCCCGGAGGGCGGAGCGGGCCTCGGGCTCGTCGTGGCCCCCGAAAACGAACTCTCAGGATGCGCAGACGTGACGCTCATGGACCCGGCCGGCGCGGTCTTCTTCAAATCCAACGGCGACTGCGGCGCCCTGGATCGGACGTGGTCGCTGTCGCAGGCGGGGACCTACAGCCTCGAGGTCGCCTTTGTCGGCTACACGGGTTCGCTGGCCGTCACCGCCGTGTCCTGATCGAGCTGCAGCGTGGCGGCTTCGCGCTCGCGGCGACGCCGCGCCCCGAGGAAGCGTTGCGCGCTTGCTACAGGTGAATCTGGCCCTCGAGTGCGCGTCCCTCGATGTCTGCGAACACCCACGCCGCGAAGAACAGCGAAGGCACGCCGAAAGCACCCAACAGCAGGAACCAACCGGCAGACTGGCTGGGGTAGGGCTTGAAACCGACCGAATCCGACGGCTCCCAGCCCTGGTGCAGGATGCTGCCAAGCGCAAAGGCCAGCGGCGCGAAGAAGGCGCCCACGAGGCTCGGGTACAGCATCCACCACAGGAAGCCGTCCAAGTCGCTGACAGCGTCGTCCTTCAGGTTGAAGGCCCAGCGCGAGCGGTCCTGGAGCTTGTCGTAATCGACCGAGGTCGTGAACAGGATCTGCTTGGCCGCGTCGTCGTCGCGGGCCTCGATGGCCTGCTGTGCGCGCAGGAACAGCGCGTGGTTCGACTCCAGCTCCTGGATCAGCGCGATTGCGTCGTCCACGTTGGCGCGCGCCTCGGCGCTGACGTTCATCCAGTTGCGCTCGGCCTCGCCGTCGCCGGCGGCACGGGCATCGGCGGCCTTGGTGTCGGCCAGACTGACCTGGGCGCGGGCGGCGTCACGGGCGGACAGGGCGTCCTGGTAGGCGGTCTCGCCGGTGGCGGTGGCGACGCGTCCTTCGAGTTCCTCGTAGAATCCGTCGTGCGCCGAGGCCTCCATCGAAACCAGCATCATGGCTCCGCCGGCACCGATGATGATCGACGCAGCGATGGCGACGAGCACCTTGGTCGGGGCGCGGGGATCCTTTGCGCTGTGCTCCTGGGCGAAGCGCCAACTGCGCACCCAGAGGACGGGAAAAACGATCGCCGACAGAAGGTTGGCCAAGTAGGCCTTGCCCTGCATGGGCCGCGCCAAGTTGGGGTCCTTTGAAAACGCTGCGTCCCCGCGGGCCCGGTGCGACGGCGTTAAGCCGAACGGCTCCGTGGGACGCTTGTGGGGACGGCGCCGGCCGCGGAACTGCGCGAGGAGACCCAGTTGGCCGCGCAATGGGTCCTGGATTTCGCTGCGGGAGCCTACGGGCCGAACGGCTCCTACAAGCTGGTGCAGGGCGCCGACGGCACGCACGCGTTGGTCGAGGGGGGCGCGAGTGCGCTCCGCGAGGCGCGGCCGGCCCATGCGGCCATCGCGCCGTACCTGCGACTGGTCGAGTCGGTGGGGCGCCACGCCGGCGACCAGGCGACTGCGGCGCTGCTGCTGGCGGCCCAACTCGTGCACCGGGGCCTGGCGCTCGTGGACGACGGCGCGCCCGTGGCGGCCGTGCTGGACGGTTACCGCCTGGGCCACCGCCAGGTACGGGCTGTCGTGGCGGCCCAGGCGCGCGCGGGAACCGCCTATGAGGCGCTGGGTCGCGTGTCGGCCCACGCCGCCGACTGGGCGTCAGCCATTGCCGCCGGCCTGGAGCATCTCGTTGATCATCGGGACGGCGGCCGGCGCCTGGATCTGGACCGCGTGGATGTCCGGGTGGACTCGGGCGCGCCGGACGCGGGTGGCGTGCTGGGCGGCTGCCAGTGGCTGGACGGCGTGGTCGTGGAGCCCCGGCGCGGCCCGCGCTCCGGGCAGTTCCCCAACGCCGGCGTCCTGGTGCTGGACGACGGTCGGCTCTTGCACGCCCGCTCCGAGAACGTCACCCGGCGCCTGCTGACGACGCGTGACCACCAGGCCAGCGTGGACGCGGAAGACGCGGAGATTCGGGTCAACGTGGCGCGGGTGGCGGCTGCCGGCGTGCGCTTGCTGGTTTGTCGACGCAGCTTCGAGGAATCGGTCGCCGACGCGCTGGAGGCAGCCGGGCTGCTGGTGTGGTCCGACGCCAACGGGGACGCCATCGAGCGGCTCTGTCAAGCCACCGGCGCGCAGCCCGCGCCCGGCCTGCGCAGTTGGTCCGGCGACGACGTCGGCCGCGGCGATCTCAGTGCCCGCAGGCGCCCCCGGAAGGGTTGGCTCGTGGCCGGGCCCGGCGCGGCGGCGACGCTGGCGGTTCCTGCGGGCAGCCCGAGCGTCGCTGGGTTGGCGCGCGACGAGGCCGAACGGCTCCTGCGGGCCGCAGGCTGCTTCCTGGACGACGCCCGCGTGGTGCCGGGTGGCGGTCGCTGGCAGCGCATGGCCGAGGACGCCCTGCGCCGAGCGGCGCCCCACGCCCCGGGCAAGGCGCCCCTGGGCCTCGGCGCGGCCGCTGATGCGGTTGGCTGGCTGGCCGACCGCCTCGTTGTCAACGCGGGACTTGACCCGCTCGACGTACCGTTACTCGCCGACGCCGACGACGTCTGGGATGGCTACCGCGCCGTCCGGCTGGCCATCGACGCTGCGTTCGAGGCCGCGGCGGCGGTTCTGCGCGTGGACGGGCGCTACGCTCGCCGGACCAGCCGGCCGTCGGATCTGCGAGGCTCCAAGACCGCGCCCGTGGGGCCGGCGTCGGGCAACTGGATGGATGTGCCTCGCCACCAGTGAATCGGCGCGCAAGCGCGCGGGGCCCGGGAGGACCGGTCAACCGGCCATGTCGGCGGCAGGTTTTGGATGGGCTTTCAGGAACTCCCACAGCCATTCGCCCGTGGACAGTGAGCTGGAAATGCTGTGGCCGGCGTCCTCGATGGCGCCGCCCACCACGGCGACGGAGCCATTCCGGTAGGCCCGCCACGCGACGCCCTTGCCCGGGTCCTCGTACACGTCGGCGTCCTCAAGGCCGTTGTACCGGGCCCACAACTCCACGCCCTCCAGAAACGACGGGAAGACTTCGCCGCTGGCGTGGCTGCTGGCGCCGCCATCAAAGGGAACGATGCGGTCGTGGTCTCCATGCAGCATGAGGACCGACACGCGCGACGCCGGCGCCGGGATCAGTTCCATCGGGCCGCCGCCCGCCGGGGCCGCGCCCACAGCGCCCGAAACGGTCGCGATGGCGGCGATGCGGTCGGCGTGGTGAGCCGCCAACGAATGGGCCATCATGGCGCCGCTGCTGGCACCGATGACAAAAATGCGGGCCTGGTCGATGTTGTACGCGCGCGAAAACTGGTCGATGATCGCCACAAGGTAGCCCAAATCATCGACCTGGGTTGCCTGCGCGGCGTCGCAGCAGAAGCCGGCGTTCCACGCGTGGCTGGTCATGCCCTCGGGGTACGCGGCGTTCGGGTAGACCGCGATGGCGCCCTCCGCGTCCGCGATGGCGTTAAAGCCGGTGCCCGTGCGCATGGCCTGCGCTCCTGTGCCGGCGCCGTGCAGGAGCAGGACGAGGGGAACCCCGCCGCTGTCATCCAGCCCCGCCGGGACGTGGAAGAGGTACGGGCGGTCCTCGCCCGCCATGACCACACTGCCCAAACCGGCGCGGAGATCCTCCTGAGTGACGCCCCCCGGCGGGAGTTGGGTCAAGGCGTAGAAAGCCGATGTGCCCACGAGCAACAGGAGGGCCGTGACGACGATCTGGGGGCCCCTGGACCGTACACCGCTCACGCATCGTCTCAGATGGCCGTGCCTGAAGGTGCTTGCGCTTCCCCCGCAGGTCCGGTGCGCCCCTCGAAGAACGACCACAGAAGCCGCGTCGCACCCACGTCGCCGCTGGGTGGGCCGCGCAACGGGTTCCCCACGCCGCCGGGCCAACCGTGCCGGCCGCCCGCCACGGCCGTGAACTGGACGGTCGCGTTGGGGCCCTCATACGTCACTTGAAGGGTGCCCCCGCCCAGATCGGTAACCATGCCGTCGCCGGTGGCGCCTGCCGGTTCGCGCCAGAAATCGACGGATTCCTGGACCGGTGCGAAACGCCACCCCGAACGGTCGCCCGTGGGTCGGCCATCAAACGGGACCACGGCGTCCAGCGTGCCGTGAACGATGGCAAACGAGACCGCTCCAGCCGGCGCTGGCGTCGCCACCAGTTGGTCCTGCGTCGGTCCGCTCGCGACGGCTCCAGCAACTGCCCCGGCCGCCGCGACGCGCTGGCTGCGCAGCGCCGCGTAGTGGTGGGCCATCATGGCGCCATTCGAGTGGCCGACCAGATAGGTGCGGCTGGCATCCACGGGCAGGTCGGCGAGGAGTTCGTCCAGCAACGCGTCGAGGAATGCGACATCGTCGGTTCCGCGCTCGAACCCGTAACCACAGCAGTGGCCCGCGTTCCAGCCCTGGCCAATGTGCCGAACCGGTCCCAAGGCATCCGGAAACACAACGATGAAGCCCTCCTCGTCGGCGAGCGAGGCCCACTGCGTCACCCGCGCAAACTGGTGGCTCCAGCCGCCCAACGGGTGCATGGCCACCACGAGCGGAACCGGGTCCGCGTCGGTGCCGACATTGGCTGGCACGTGCAGCAAATACTCGCGCTGCTCGCCGCCGACATCGACCGTCCTGTACTCGCCGTACGGACTGCTGCCCCACAGAAACAGCGCCAGGTTGCCGGCGCCACCGGCTAGCAGGATGGCGGCCAGCACCGCCGATGTGCGCAGCGCCAAGCCCATGGCCCAGCCACGCCGCCGGACGGTTAGAAGCGTGGCGGGTGCCTAATCGCGGTGAATCTCGCGGGACTCCACGTCAATCACGTCGTCGCCCCGCCGCCCGCCGCCGGCCTCGCCGGCTCCCGGGTGACCGGGATGGCCGGGATGGCCGCCATGGGCGTGGCGGCCCTGGCCGCCCGGTCCGCGCTGGCGCACGATGACACGGAAATTGGCACCCGCCTTGCCGAAGCGCAAGAACGCGTAACCCGCCGGAACCAGAACGATGCCGGCGGCAAGCAGGACCACGGCGCTCACGATGAAGACCGCGACCTCAAAGAGGATCCAGGGCCCGCACCATGGACTGGAACACTCCAGGCGAACCATGGCCACGAGCGCCAAGACGACCAGGGTGACGAGCACGGCGTACGTCGCCAGCATTACCAGGCCGGCCTTGCGAGCGTTGTTCATGGCTTCCACTTGATGTTGCAACCCACGCTGGGCTTCTGTTCAGCAACCGGCCGTCCTGCCAGCACCGCGTCGGCCGCAGCGAGCAGGTCCGAGCCAGTCACGGGCAAACCAAGCCCCGGCCGGGAGGCGTCGAATTGGCCGCGGTACGCCAGCTTGTGCTCCCCGTCGTACAAGAAAAAGTCCGGCGTGCACTGGGCGTCGTAAGCACGCGCTACCTCCTGGGATTCGTCAAACAAATACGGGAACGAATAGCCACGCTCAGCGACCTCCCGAACCATCATTTCGGGACTGTCGTCTGGGTAATTGGCCACGTCATTGCTATTAATTCCAACAACGCCAACGCCCCTGGCCTGCAAGTCGCGCGCCACACGGGCGAACCCGTCGGCGAGGTGCTTCACGTACGGGCAATGGTTGCAGATGAAGGCTACCAGGAGGGGCTTGCCCGCGAAATCCGCGCGGCGCACCACAGCCCCGGTCGTGTCGGGCAATGCGAAATCCGGCGCCGCCGTGCCCAATGCAACCATGGCGGAGGGAGTCAGGACCATGGCGACGCCAGAGCCCTCGGCCGCTTAGGGGTTGCTTTTGCGCCAGCATGGCGACAGGGCGCACGAGCTACCTTACATCTATGGAAATCCAAGAAAAGGGAGAGGGAAGGGAAAGGGTCCAGTGCGGCCTACTGGCCGCCCTTGACGTGCGCGCGGGTCCACGGCACGTACCGGTTCACGCGGCCCAGGCCCAGCATGTTGCGCTGGCACTTGGAACTGCAGTAATGGTACACGTGTCCGTCCTTCTTGACGAACATCTTGCCAGTGCCGGCCTCGATCTCGGAACCACAAAACGTGCAGTCCTTCAATTACGCCGACCCCCGATCTTGCGCGCCTCGCGCTCCGTCTCACGAAGCATGAGGATGTCTCCGACCTGGACAGGGCCCAGGACGTTGCGGGCGATGATCCGGCCGTTGTCACGACCGGCCATCACGCGGACCTTCACCATCAGGACCTCGCCGGTCATGCCGCCGCGGCCCATGACCTCGACGACTTCGCTGGGGAACCCGTCGAGTTCAGTGGTCATTTCGTCTTCAGCCATCTAACGGCCTCCTTAGGACTGCAGCGAGGCAGTCTTCTTCACGACGTCTTCGACCAGTTCGCCGGCGGTGCCGGCGTCCAGGACAGCAACCGAGGCGGTGCCGACGGGGATACCGGCGGCGGAGCCGAGCTCAGCCTTGCTGGGAACGTAGCCGTACGGGATACCCTTCTCCTGGCACAGGAGCGGGATGTGGGCCAGAATCTCTTCCGGCGTAACGTCCTCGGCCATCACGACGAACTTGGCGACGCCGCGCTCGACCTGCTTGGTCACTTCGTTGGCGCCCTTGGCAACACGGCCGGTGGCGCGGGCCTTCTCGACGGACTCGTAGATCTGGTTGGCGAGCTCCTTGGGAGTCTCAAACCGAACGAACATGGGCATTTTTTCATCTCCGTTGCCCGGCGCGTGGCCGGGGTCATTCTTCATTGGGTGCCGACGCTTGGCGCCGACTGGCCCGTGGCCGCCGACAAGAGGTCCCCTTAAAAGCCTTGGTGGGCGGAATGGCGCGTCCGTCCTGCCGGGTATCGGCCTGACCCTCTGCGCAGACACGCCCGGTGAGCCCGCCACTGGACGCCGCGATTTCAGGGTGCGGCAGAATTACCGTCGCCGGCCCGGGCGATCCGTGGTTCGCCGCGCCGGAGCAGGCCCCGGCCGGCCCGCTGCCGGTTTCCGCGGCGCCTTGGGCGGCGCTTCGCCACGCGTGCCCAACACCCCCAGGCGGTCCGTCAGGCT
>JBFJYU010000087.1:0-10671 GCA_041622435.1 Thermoplasmatota archaeon
CAATTATGATTTGATTGGTGATTTGATGCTATCAAGTCTAACAAAACAAGCAATGGCAGTCGCGCTAGCGGCGCTCCTCTGCCTAACGGCCCTGCCCGGGGTCTCCGCCAGCCACGGCGGAAGCTGCAACCCCGACCGCCACGACCTACCGGCGACCACGCAATGCCTCGGCCGCCAGCCGCAAAACATCCGGGAAGACATCATGCAGGACATATGCCAGGGCACGTCCGCCCAGTCGTGCCTGGCCGCCGTCCGCGACCAAGGCTCGGAAATCGCAGACCTCCTGGCCGAAACCCTGTTGCCCATCGCCTGCCCGCCGTCCGGCTCGGTGCCGGACTGCCAGGACCGCATCCCCGCAGCCCCCACGCCGCCGCCGGTGCCCACGGTCCCCGCACCGCCACCGCTCCCGGGGCTGCCGCCGCTGCCGGGCAACTGTGTCGTGGACGCGCCTGGCGCGGGAGCCGAGACTCCGGCCGTGGACCCCCAGGACCAGGACATCGTCGTCCCCCTGCCGCCCGTCACCGTCCCGATCCCCGGCGTGACCTTCGAGGCCCTAGGCCACCGCATCCACCAGGACCGCGACGAGATCACCATCGACCTCACAGACCCCGTGATTCCGTTCGGAACCCCCGGTGTCCCCGCCGTTCCGGTGCATACCGGCCCCGTCAAGGTGTGTGTGGACCTCTAGAGCGCCGCCGCGCCCTCATCCTTCTTGCCCGTTGGTGCCACGCCTCGTCAACTCCACGAAAACATCCTCCAGCTTGCTCCGGGTCACGTCCACGTCGACGACGGCGGCTCCGGCGCTGTCGAGCCGGCGCAGCAGCCCCTGCAACCTCGCCGCGGCGTCGGTGGCCTCCAGCACGAATTGGCCGCGTCCGGCGTCCCACGAAAATCCGAGGTCGGCGTAGCGCATCCGGGTCGGCCTGCGCTCGGGTGTGACGGTCACGCGCTGCTGGCCGTATCGGGCCCGCAGGTCGTCGGGGTGGCCGCGCTCGATGAGGCGTCCCTGGTCGATGACGGCCACGTCGTCGCACAGCGCCTCAGCCTCCTCAAGGTAGTGGGTTGTCAGGAGTACCGTAACATCTTGTTCGTCGTTGAGCCTGCGAACGTACTCCCACAGCGTGCGCCGGATCTCGACATCCACCCCGGCGGTGGGCTCGTCCAGGATGAGCAGGCGCGGCTCGTGCATGACGGCGCGGGCGAGCAGCAGGCGCCGCTTCATGCCGCCGGACAGCGTGCTTGTGTGTTTTAGGCGGTAATCGTAGAGGTCGAAGAAACGAAGCAATTCGCGGGCCTTTTCGAGGGCCTTGGCGTGCGGCATGCCAAAGTAGCCGGCGTGGTAGGCCAGGATCCGTTCGAGCCCGAGGAAATCGTCGAAATTCGGCTCCTGGGGGCACACCCCGATCAGCCGGCGCGCGGCATCAGGCTCCGTCCAGCAATCCTTGCCAAAGACCTGGACCGTGCCGCCGTCAGGGCGCACGAGCCCGATGATGCTGTTGATCGTCGTGGTCTTGCCGGCGCCGTTGGGGCCCAGCAAACCAAAGAAGCCGCCCTCCGGCACGTCCAAGTCCAGGCCGTCCACGGCGCGCTTGTCGCCGTACTGCTTCACGAGACCCTTGATGGAGATGGCGGCGGTGCCCACGAGCGGGCGACCTGGCCGTGCATCAAAAAGGAACGGATGTGCCCGGGGAGAAGGAGGAAGAGCTTGGTTCGCTCACCGCGAGCGGCGCACGGCGAGGGCAACGCCGAGCGCGACGAGCAGCAGCCACAGCGGGTTGGGCGTCGCGGCCTCCTCGTCGCCGGTGGCATCCTCGTTGCTGTCCCTCGACGCCCCTGAGCCGCCAACGGAATCGCTGTGATCGGCGCTGGCCCCGTCGGCCATCGCGGCAGGGGCGCTGGCCGGCCGGGTGCCCTCACTGGCGTCATCCTCCGCCCAGGCCTCCTGCCACTGCTCCGGCGCCGGCCGCTTGGCGAGCGTCAGCACGAGGCTGGTGTAGTCGGTGACAAAACCGTGCTCAACGGCGAGATCGGTGATTTCGTCGACCCACGCGGCGTGCTGGCCGTCGGCCGCAATCAGGTCCTCCAGTTCGCTGATGCGGCTGTACGCGAAGAGCCGGACCAAATGGTCGGCGCCGCCGCGTGACTGGACGGGCTCGCTCAACTGGTAGCTGCGTTCGCCATCGGCGGCGGTGGCCGAGACCTCCGCAGCCAGCCTTTCCATCGACGCCGGGAAGCGTCCCACAACGAGCAGCTCGCTGCCGACGAAGAGAACGTCGGCGCTGGTCTGGAAGGCCTCAACGTCGCCGGAGTAATCGATTGCCACGTCGCGCAGCGCCGGAGTCGTGACGGCCGCCATGAACCGACGCAGGTCCACTTCGGCGCCGGCGCCCTCGGGCACACGCAGCGCCATGCCGCCGCCGTCGCGGGCCAATCCGGCCACCAGGGACCAGTCGGCGTCGGACCCGAACGCGAGGGCGAACACGCGGGCCCCCGCCTCGCGGGCGTCGGCCGCGATGCCTCGCAGGGTGCCGGGATCGCTCGACCCCATCGACGCCTGCCCGTCGGTCAGAAAGACCAGCAGCGGAACGTTGCCGCCCGAGCCTGCGACCTCCATGACCTGCTGGACCGCCGTCGGCTCCATGGCCCCGACCCCCGCCTCAAGGCCCGCCTCGATGTTCGTGGCCCCCGCCGCGCGCACGTCAGCCACGGCGTCGGCGGCCTGGCCACGGCGCACGCTATTGGCGGACTCCATGCCGGGCCACAACTGCTGCACGGTGCCGGAGAAGAAGGCCACGTGCAGCCGATCGGCGTCGTCCAACTGCTGGATGACCTGCGTCGCGGCGTCGCGCAACTGATCCATCTTCTGCCCGCCCATCGAGCCCGACACGTCGAGCACCAGAATCAGGTCAACGGGCAACTGCTCCTCGTCCGGCGGCGCACGGAAACGGTGGGCGAAGTAGCCCTGCCCATCCACCACGGTCGCCTGCAAGTCCCCGCCGCCCGGCGTCTGCTCCAGCGTGTAATGGGCGCTCCAGGGCGTCGGCTCCTCGTTTGGCCTCGGCCCCACATCATGGCGGAGCTCCCATCCGTCCCCGGCGCGCTCCGCCGAGCCGTCGCTCCCCCACGCCGAGTCCACGCCCACATCGCTGGCAATGGCGGCGTGGAAAGCCGCCCCCAGATCCTGCCCAAAGCCGGACACCGGCGCCTCCACGTCCAGCGTGTAAACGCCCTGGTCCGCCTTCAACGCAACCTCGTACGTCAGGATCGCCTGCACCGACTCAAACTCGGCAACGTTCACCAGAAACGCGTACGTCGTCGCCCCGCGCCGCTCCACCAGGCCGCCGGTCAACTCCTCGGCCTTGTGCTCCTCGTACTCCTGTCGGGCCGCCTCCCGCTCCTCGATGCGCGCCGCATGGACTTCGCCGTCCCGCTCAATCGTGAGCCCCGTCACAAACGCGTCATCAGGCACATTCACTTCGAACGGGAACTCCGGGTCGGGCCCCCGGTTGCCGATGTCCGCGATCACGCGCACGATGGCGTAACTGTCGTGGATCGTGGCATCCACGGTCGTGTAAACGGTCCAGACGCTCTGCCGCTGCGCCTCCACCGGCAGGGCGCTGCTCACAAGGCAAAGGAGAACGAGGCCGACGATCGCGGTACGAGCCATACCTGAACAAGGGTCGCCATGACTTATTCAAGGTCCAAGATCGTTGGGTTCAGGCCGAACGAGGCAATCCCAGCCCCCCGGGCTCCGCCTAGCCTGCCAAGGCGCCGGAATCGTGACGGCGATCTAGTAGGGCGCGTCGCTGTCGCAAACCAACACGCGAATCCGGTAAACGTCCCCGCCGAAGCGGACGAAGACCTCGGGGTCGGCGTCGCCGCCGGCCCAGCCGATGTCGTGCAGGAGCGCGTCGCGGTCGCCGCTCCACGGCTTGTGGCCGTGTTCCCCCTCGGGTGTGGCGCGCATCAGTTCCTCAACCTGGGGCCAGCGGTTCGTGTGGGCCGAAGTCCACGAGTTGACCGGCGTGCCGGCCGGGGGACAAGCGGCTTGGCCGTCGATGCAGTGCCTGATGTCAAGTTGCTGCTGGCAGTCCAGGCAGCCGGCGCCGACGGTGGCCGCCAGCATCAGCGCCAGGACGAGGATGGTTCGCATCATCACATCCGGCGGGCCAGGCTGCGGGGGCCGCGCCACACGGCGGCCTCGCCGAGGCCTTCCTCGATGCGCAGCAGTTCGTTGTACTTCGCCACGCGGTCGCTCCGGCACGGCGCGCCGGTCTTGATCTGGCCAGCGTTGGTGGCGACCGCGATGTGCGCGATGGTTGAATCTTCGGTCTCGCCGCTGCGGTGGCTGATGACGCTGGAGAACCCGGCCTCGTCAGCCATCCGGATGACCTCCAGGGTCTCCGTCAGGGTGCCGATCTGGTTGACCTTGATCAGGATCGAGTTGGCCTCGCCGTCAAGGATGCCCTTGGTCAGCCGCTCGGGGTTGGTGACGAACAGGTCGTCGCCCACCAGTTGGACGCGGTCGCCGAGGCGCTGGGTCTGCAGCTTCCACCCATCGTGGTCATCCTCGGACATGCCGTCCTCGATGCTGACGATCGGGAAGCGGTCGCATAGCTCCTCGTAGAATGAAACGGTCTCCGAGGGGCTCTTCTTGCCGTCCTGGCCGAAGTCGTACGTGCCCTTCTCGGTGTCGAAGAACTCCGTTGCGGCAACGTCTAGGGCGAGCAGGATGTCGCCGCCCAGCTCGTAGCCAGCCGAGGCGACCGCCTTCTCGATGTACTCGAGGGCCGCAGCGTTGCTGGGCAGGTTGGGAGCGAAGCCGCCCTCGTCGCCAACGGCCGTCGCGAGCCCCTCGTTCTTGAGCGTCTTCTTGAGGCTGTGGTACACCTCGGTGCCCATGCGCAGGCTTTCGGCAAACGAGTCGGCGCCGACGGGCACGACCATGAACTCCTGGATGGAGACGTTGTTGGCCGCGTGGGCGCCGCCGTTGAGGATGTTCATCAGCGGAACGGGCAGGACGCGACCAAACTGGCCGCCGAGGTAGGCGTGGAGCGGGATTTGCAACTCGTCGGCCGCTGCGTGGGCGCTGGCGAGGCTGACGCCGAGGAGGGCGTTGGCGCCGAGGCGGCCCTTGTTGGTCGTGCCATCGAGTTCGACCATGGCCCGGTCGATGCCGGTTTGGTCGAAGACGCCGAAGCCGACGATCTGGCGCGCCAGGTCCTCGTTGACGTTGCGAACCGCCTGGAGGACGCCCTTGCCGCCGTAGCGGCTGTCGCCATCGCGCAGTTCCACTGCCTCGTGGGTTCCGGTGCTGGCCCCGCTGGGCACGAGGGCCCGGCCGGATGCGCCGGTGTCCGTGGCAACTTCCACCTCGACGGTGGGGTTGCCGCGGGAGTCGAGTACCTCGCGTGCGTGAACGTCGATGATCGTGGCCAAGGGATTCCCTTGGCGGGGCAGCCGGGGGGGTCCAAAAAATGTGCGGAGCCCTTCCACTGGAAGCCGAGGCGCCGCCGGCGGGCTCTGGAGGGGTACCCGGGCGTCGCGGGGGGCCGCCGGACGCCGCCGGACGCGCCCGCAGCGTGGCGGGCGTCGCTCAGTCGAAGCTGATGGCCTGCGTGCCGCTGGAGGTCAGGCCGGAACGCACCCGGGCCAGCCACGGCGCGACCAGGTTGGTCACATTGATGGCCCACAACGCGATGACAGCGGCCAGTGCCAGGGGGAAGTAGCCGGGCTGCCAGCCTTCGGCTCCCTCGAAGGGTCGCCACATGTAGATCCAGGTTAGCAGGTAGAGCACCGCGCTCCAGATGAGCATGATCGCCGTGGGGCCTGCGGCGAGGCTGAACGCGCGGGACACCGCTGCCGGCGCGCCCATGGAGGCGAGGATGCCGCCGGCCGAGCCGACGATGCCCGCCGCGAAGCCGATCCACGCGGTGACGACCATGATTTCGATGGCGTAAGCCATGGAGCTGAAGCTTTCGCCACCGCTCAGGTCGCGCGTGTTGAGAATCGTGTGGGCTCCCTGGGCGAAGAAATCCCGGTCGGTACCACTGGTGTCGGGCAGTTCGCCGATGGCCCAGGGCACGAGCAACACGACGCCGACGAAGATCATCGCGAACAGGCTGCCTCGCAGGTGGCGGCGGGTACGTTCCCGCACGCCGTCGCCGGCGGCGGCGACGTTGCCGCAGATGCGCAGCGCCAATACGATCACAGCCAGCGACAGGGGCGCCACGAGGGCGGGGCTGATCACCCAGGCGGTGGTGCCGCTGTCCGAACGCCACAGCACCTCGAGCAGGCCGGAGAGGCCGCCCGTGAGGCCGAAGGACGCGAACACGGCGGCCGCCTCGGATGGCCCGCCGCCAGCCGGGCCTGCTGGCACGTGCAGGCCAAAGCCACTGCCGACCCACCACATCGATGACACGAAGGCCATGGCGGCGCCCACGGAGGCCACGGCGGCCGAACCCCAGCCCGCCCAGCGCGCGGCGGTCACTCGCAGAGGCATGAAACTGAAGGCGACGAGGGCCGCGGCGCCCACCATGGCGACGATGATGCCCGCCAGGGTGAGGCCGGGCGACGCGTTGGGCCCGTTGTCCCCGAGCACGTCGAAGTGGTCCGCGATGTCCGAGCGCGAGAACGTTTCGCTGGCGGCGCTGCCCGCGTCGTCGAACGTCACGTGGGCGTACGGCGTCGCCAGGTGCAGGATCAATGCCAGGATGGCCAGACCGGCAATGGCAAGGGCCGGCGTTCCGAAGTGACCGATTCGCGTCGAGGACAAGGGCTCACCCGGGACTTCCAACAGGAGTGTACCCTTAACCTCGCCGACCTCCGCGGCGCTCGGATGCACCGCTTGACATCGCTCAGCACCGGCTTGGGTGCGGCACCCCCAAGCTTCATGAGGCTACATCCTTGTGTCCTGATGGGTGGTAACACCATGAAAACGACCAGCGTACTTGTAGGATTGCTCATGACCGGCGCCGTTCTCCTGGGCCTCGGTGGCCAGGTCAGCGCCGAGTGTACGGTTGTTGACGGCGTCGGCACGGTCTGTGACGACGGCGGCGTTGTGACTGCTGAGGGCTACGACGACAACGGTCTCGGCCCTCTGAGCGGCTTTGTCCAGGTTGACACCAATGGCCCCGGCGCCTGCGCTGACGACAACGGCAACGCCGAAGAGTCGGAAAGCCCGACCTGCGTCTAAGCCAATACGTACTTCCTCAACCTTTTTCTCTTCGTATGATCTTTTAATTTCTTTTCGGCGTTGGCTCGGCTTCTCATCGGCAGATGTCTCACAGTGACGGGCCACGACCTGGTTTTTGCTCCTGCGAGCCTAGTACTGCGCCGCGCCGGCCCGTCGGGTCGCCAGTGCCCCGTTGAACGCTTGCAGGCCGGCCGCCAACTTGTCCGGGTCTCCGCCGAGGCCGATGCGCACGCGGCCGGGCCAGCCAAAATACTCGCCGGGGATGACGAGGATGTCCTGTTCGAGGAGGCGGTGCGCGAGCGCGGTGGTGTCGCCGCCGATTTCGGGGAACGCCGTAAGGCCCCACGGCGGCGGCCGGTTGTCCGCGGCGTCGCGCAAGTCCGATTCGGCGAGCCAGGCGTTGTAGATCGGGTGCGTCGCCTGGAGTCGCTGTTCGAGCAATCGGCGGGCCGGCGCCTCGTGGTTGAGGAGGGCGCGGGCCAGGTGGGTTCCCCACGGCGGCGGAGCGAGGGCGGCCTGCCGGTGGATTTCCCCGAGTGTGGCGGCCAGGCCCGGCTCGGCGACCAGCCAGCCGGTGCGCAGCGCGGCGGCGCCCCAGGACTTGTTGAACCCGCCCGTGGACACGAGGCGAGGGTGCAGCGGTGCCGCCAGCGCGTGATCCGTAAGTTCGCGGTACACTTGGTCGACGAGCACCAGCGCGTCCACCTCGTCGGCCACGGCGGCGAGGGCCAACAGGTCCTCCCGGCTGGCGGCGGCGCCGGTGGGGTTGTTCGGGCTGGCCAGGATGATGAGGGCCGTATCGGCGTCGCACGCCTCGGCGACATCCCCCGCGTCGAGGCGCCACGCGTCGTCGCTCCGGCGCTCGACCAGCCGGACCTCGGCGCCGAGGCCCTGCGCCACCCCGGGCAGGGGCTGGTAGTAGGGGCGCTCGACGACGACGTTCGTGCCCGGCCGCACGGCGTGCAGCAGGACCGCAAGGTTAGCGCCGGTCGTGCCCGCCGTGGCCTCAACGGTCGCCTCGGCAACTCCCAGATGGTCCGCCGTGGCCGCGCGAAACCGGGGCTCGGCGACCAGGTGCAGGTCCGCCGAGTCGAAGTAGCGCTCCACGGGTGGCAGGCCGCGCTCGGCCCACGGCGGCGGGGCGAAGGCGCTGGAGCCGAGGTTGTGGGTGGCGCCCTGTGCGTCGCCGAGGAAGCGGGCGTGCTCGAAAGGGGGAAACGCCATGGGGGCGGCAGCCGGCGCGGCGGCAAAGCCGTTGGGGGCCGGTCGGACCGGCCCGTTCAGGACCGTTGCGGGCCGAAGTATCGGCCGTGGTCAATGGCTTCATGAAGTGGGTCGGCCTCGCGAGGCACAGCCCATGTACGCTTGCCCCAATTGCAACTCGACGCGCATGTTCATTGCGTTCAAGGACGGTGTCCTGATCCGGGTCCTAGAGGACCACGAGGATGTCGAGGGGCTGGACTCCGTCATGGAGTTGTTGTGCGTCGACTGCAACGAGTGGTTCGCCAATCCGACGCTGGGAGAGGGCGCCCACGAGCGGGAATTGACGGGAGAGCTGGTCACCTTGACGGGGCTGCGCGGCACCGGCACGATCAAGGTGGTCGCCACGGGCGTCACGTTCCCGTTCCATTACGACACGTACGAGGAGGAGGCGGCCCGCCTGCTCGGCGAACAGACGAAGGAGTTCATCGCTAACCTGTTGTCGTTCGCGCACCACCGCGACCATTCGCTGGGCTTGCGCGTGAAGGAGGATGGCAACCCCAACACGTGGGTGTACCGCCTCGACAAGCGGCGGCTGCGCCGAGCGCTCTCTCGGTAGTCACCAGTCTGCGCGTCGCCCTGGGGCGGGCCCTCGGGTCCGAGCGGCACCCCTATCACCGGGCGCGGGGCTGCAACGGACGTGGTTTCCACTCTGGCCCTCGTCATCGGGCTCGCCATCA
Source organism: Thermoplasmatota archaeon (assembly GCA_041622435.1). GTDB lineage: Archaea > Thermoplasmatota > E2 > JACPAO01 > JAHFTW01 > JBFJVP01. The sequence continues at coordinate 9,136 of JBFJYU010000087.1, forward strand.
TCATCGTCGGACTGCTGGTCCTGCGCTTCATCGTCAAGACCGCGTTCACCATCGCGAAGATCGCGATCCTGGTGGCCGTCGGCGTTGCGACCTATTTCGGGTTGGAGCAGGTGTTCGCTTAGGGGGTGGGCTCCGGCCCCGCCGGCCCTACCGGTTTGCCTGCGCGCACGGCCGCCGCGACGGGATCGTCGTCGGCCAGCGAGTCGGCCAGCAGCGTGGTGACGTCGGGGGCAGGCAGATCTGCCAGGCGCACCGCGTCGAGGGCGGGTCCGGCGGCGTCGAGGGCTTCCTCCTCGGCGTCTTCGTCGCGCGCCACGATGGCCAGCCGCGTTGGTGCCAGGGGGTCTGCCGGGTTGTCGCCGGCGGCTTGCCACACCACGACGCGGCGGGCCCCGGCCGGTCCAGTGTAGGCGTTGGCGAAGGCGTCGGCGGCGGCCATGCGGAGGTCTGGGGGGTCGATGGTGGCGAGGGCCTGGGCGGCCGGCGCCTCGGCCAGCCAGCGAACGCGGCCGTTGCGTCCGGGGCGCAGGTATTCGACGGCGCCCAAGGCCTGAAGTTCGGTGACGGCTCGGCTGGCGACCATGGGCTGGACGCGCGCCGTCCGGGCCAGGTCGCGCACGCTGTGGGTGGCGCCAGGGCTGCCGGTGAGGGCGTCGACGATGGCGCCGCGGCCGCGTCGGCCGAGCATCGTGAGGAGGGGGTTGTCCGCGCGCACAAGATTGTCACGTTTTTGTGACAGTTAGCGGTTTCTCCTGTTGCGCCGGATCAGGTGCCTGCCAAGTGCGCCGTCACGCTCAAATAGGGCGGCTGGGTCGCCGCATCGTTCTGGAGGAACCATCATGGCACTAGCCCGCTCCCGCCAAGCAGCACGCCGAGTCAAGGACCGCTGGAAGGCCAAGAACTGGTACCGCGTGACGGCACCGGTCGCTTTCAACACCGCCGCCCTCGGCGAGACCCTTGCAGACGAACCCGAGAAGCTCATGGGCCGCACCATCGAGGCCACCATGCAGGAGCTCACCGGCGACTTCAAGCAGATGCACATCAAGCTGCACTTCCGCGTCAACGCCGTCGACGGCCTGCAAGCCAAGACCGGCTTCATCGGTCACACGATGACGACGGACTACGTGCGCCGCCTCACCCGCCGCGGACACAGCAAGATCAGCGCCGTCTACGACCTCAAGACCAACGACGGCAGCCGCCTGCGCGTCAAGCCCTTCGCCATCACCGACCGCCGCGCCCAGACCACCCAGATCCAGGCCATCCGCGCGATGATGAAGAGCATCCTCGAGGACGCCGCTTCCAAGAACAGCCTCAACGGGCTGCTCGCCGAGATCCTCAACGGCGACCTGACCGGCAAGATCTACAAGGAGGCCCGCAAGGTCCACCCCATCCGCCGCGTCGAGATCGCCAAGAGCGAACTCCTCACCGCCCCCAGCATCGAGGTCGACGAGACCCCGGTCATCCGCCTGCCGGAACCCGAGGCCGAAGAGACCGAGGGTGAAGAGTCCGAGGAGACAGAAGCCACCGAGGACGAAG
>JBFJYU010000088.1:0-10667 GCA_041622435.1 Thermoplasmatota archaeon
TCCAGGAGTGTGAGGGGTTTCTGGGTCATGGGATGGCCTCGTTGGCCGCAGCAGGATGGGCTTTGGTATAAGAGGTGCGGATGTGCAGTCTCGCCGGGTGCCCGGGGCCCCGAGCGGGGCGCGGTCAGCCCGGGCCGCCCACGCCGGGCGGCTGGTGGCCGGCCTCGGCAGCAGGGGGCTCCTGGCGGAAGTAGGCCCACCAGACGAGGGCCGCGGCAGGAATCTTGGCGACCGATAGAATCGGGGCCCAGGGGGTTGGCTCGATGGGCCCCAGGATGAGCGCGTCGACGACCCCGATGGTCGCCAGAGCGGCCGCGACGGCCAGCGCGCGGCGTCGGGCCGAGAGATCCTGGACACGCCGCGCAATGGCCAGGTAAACCAGGGCGGCGCCGGTGAGGACACCGTAGTACGAGATCGTCATCGCCCAGCGTTGCATGGCCGACAGCGGCGGTTCGAAGACTAGGTTCGTGCGCCACACCTCGTCCACCACCTCGACCGCTGTTCGGCTGCCCAGCACCGACATGTAAAAGATGAGGAGGCCAGCGACGAGCAACCCGGCTGCCCAGCCCAGCGCCCGGCCGGCCGCCACGAACGTGGCATGGTACAGCAGACCCCACAGGGCGGCGGTGGCCAGCGCCGTTTCCATCATGAAGAGCGCGTGAAAGGGCGCCGGCCCCAGAAAGCCGGCCGCGGCCCCAGCGGTGCGGATCGCGGCGACGATCGACTGCACGCCAAACAAGAGCCACCAGGACCCGAACGCCCGCGCCGCGCGCGCCTTGTCCGGCTCCACGGGCGCCAGGTAGAACCGGGCTCCGATCATGATGAATGCCGCGGCCACGAGCAGGTTGGCGGCGGCGTCCAGGTAGAGCCCGAAAGACACGTACACGCTCAGCGGCCGGGAGCGTAGCCTGCGCGGTGGGGTGGCAGGCCCAGGGAAGGACGTCTGGCCCGCCGCACGGGGTCCGGGGGCGACCACCCCCCGCGGCACGCCAGCCGCCGCACAGCGGGTTCGGTTGCCGTTGCGTCGCAAGATGAAAATAACGGCTCAGGGTGGCACGCGACGCCCGGGGCCCCTCCCGGGCGGTGAACCCATGAACACCAAAACCACCCTCGCGTGCCTGATGCTCGCCGCGGCCGCCATCGGCCTGGCACTCACCCCCGGCGTGGCCGCCGACAGCCACTGCCCGCCGCCCGCCGAGCCGAGCCCCAACCCCGTCGAGGGGGCCGCCCGGACCGCCCAGGCCGCCGCGCGCAGCGCCTGCATGACGCTGGCCACCGCGTGCGAGACGGCCGGCGTCGACAGCGAGACCTGCTGGATCACGCTGGAGTAACCTCCACGCCGGCCCGCCCCATGCGCGGGCTTGTTCGTTCTGTACCCCCTTCTTCCGTCGTCGACGCGGCGTAGGGCGCCACGGCCGCCTATTACGGCCTTCTTTTGGCATCCCACCCACTTAATTGAAATCAAGTCGATGCATCCAAGGGTCGGGGGTGCCGGCCACGGCCCAGGCACCCGGGTTGGTGAACCTTGTGAAATTGATGCGAAACTTCGCTGTATCGAGTTGCCTGATTTTGCTCCTCTCCGGGCTAGCCCCAGTAGCTGCCGACGAGCACGACCCTGTGGCGAACGCCGTGGCCAATGCCGAAGCCGCAGCGGCCGCGGCGCTGGCGGCCGCCGAGGCCCTGGTTGCCCACATCGTGGCGACCTGCCAGGCGGTTTCCTGCCATCCGGTGGACATCCTTGGCCCGCTGGAGGCCGCCCTCGCCGCCTTGGAGGATTCCCTGGGCCAGGCCGTCGCTGAGATCCAGGCCCTGGTGCTCGCCCTCCTCAACGAGGCGTCCGAGGCAGCCCAAGAGGTCATCGCATTCATCGTGGCACTCATCACGACGTGCCTGGGCCTCGAATGCGGCCCGCTGGGCCCCGTGTACACCCTGATCGACACGGTGGTGCCCCAGATCATCGCCGCAGCGAATCAACTCGCGGCCGCGATCGTTGATCTCGTCAACGACCTGCTGAACCACATCGACGGAATCGTGGACGCCATCGTTGCCGCCGTCGCCGCGTTCGTGGCCGATCTGGAGGCCGCCATCGTTGCCCTTCTTGCCGCTGTGGCCGAACTGGTCAACACCGTGGTGATCGAGACCATGGAGACCGTCATCCGGCTGCTCGAAACCTGCCAGGGCACCGACTGCGGCCCAATGGGCATCCTGCAAGCGCTCATCAACGAAGTTGTCAACACGCTCCAGGTACTCGTCAACGTCCTCGTGGCCACCGTCAACGACGCCATGGCCCAGGTGCTGGCCGAAATCGTGCGCCAGGTTGAGGCGCTGCTTGCGTTCGTGGACGACACCTGCACGCTGCTCGTCGGCAACGTTTGCCCGTAGGCTTAGGCCTTCCAGTCGCTGAAGGCCACGTAGGCCCCCTGCGTGCGCCGGTTCTCCAAATCCATGCGCTCGGCGAGCCACTGGTACCATTCCGCCCACCGGCGGGAGCCCAGTTGCTTGCGCTTCCACTCGACGTAGGGCGCCACCCGCCGCCACGACTCGCGCAAAAACCCGCCGATCACCTGATCCACGAGATCCAGCGGCACGATGCGGTTGTGCACCATGACTCCGAGAGACTCAAACGTCATCGTCACGCAGTCGACGGCGGCCTTGAGTTCAGGGCTGCCCTTGTCGATCGTTTCTGGAACGGCGCCCAGCGGGAGCTCCCAGACCTGGGCGTACGCGGCCCTGAAGTCAGCGTCCTGCAACGCGGTCAGCACCTGAAGGGCGGCGCTGTCCTCACGTTGCCGGCGGTGGAGCATGAACTGGTAGCCCGCAAAGATGGCGCCGCCGATGAGGGCGAACTGGCCAAAGAATTGGACGTACGGGAGGTACTCGGGAATCATCCGCTGGGTGCCGCGTCGTCGTGCCGGCTTTTCAAGCTAACCCCGCTGGCCGCGGCGCCTCACGTGCGCAGGAGCAGGTACGCGAGCCGGGTGTTGGCGCCGATGCTGGCGACCATCAAGCCGACGCCCAACGCCATGGCGCCGTAGGCGAGCGGCGGCCGGCCCAGGAGCAATTGGGTGACCGCCAACAGCGCGACGGTGACGATGATCGTGATCGTGGTGGCCCACAGCGCCTGGGCCAAGGCGCCGATCAGCTTGAGGCGGTAGCGCAGAACATGGTCGAGGTGTCCCCGCTCGACGGCCGCGATCTCCGCTGCCCCGGCCGCGTCGAAGTGAGCCAGGATGTCCCGCCGCTTGGCGACCCGGAGAAGCTGGTGGCCGGCGAGGCGCCCCTCCCGTGACAAGCCGGACAGGGACGCCATCACGACCTCGCCCTGCTCCTGGATCTGCCGCTGGACGGCGCCGATCCGGAACAATGCAAACGCCGCGATCACCGCGATCATGGCTGCCAGCACCTGTGGAATGGTGCTCAGCGTGTAGTGGTACGTGTCCTCCAGCATGGCCGTGCGTGCATGGCGGGCGGCGCGCTTGGGTGTTTGCCGCGTCGCGCCGGGCGCGCTGCGAGGCCGGGCGCGCGAAGCGGGTGCCCGCGGGCGCCGAGGCCCATCGCCTCAGTTTGAGCCGTGCGGGTTCTGGCTTCGAATCATTCCCTCAAGAAACAGTTCGCCGGCCTTGTACGAGGAGCGCACCAGCGGCCCGGAGGCGACGTACCGGAAGCCCATCTCCTCAGCGACGCGTTGGTACTCGGCAAAAACGTCCGGGTGAACGTATTCGACGACGGGCAGGTGCCGCTTCTCGCGCGTCGGGCGAAGGTACTGCCCGAATGTCACGACATCGCAGTCGACGGCGCGCAGGTCGCGCAGCGTCTGCACGACCTCGTCGCGCGCCTCCCCCAGCCCCAGCATGATGCTGGTCTTGGTGGTGCGGCCGCTCAGGCGCTTGTAGGCCGCCAGCACCTCAAGGCTCTGGTCGTAGTCCGCGCGGCGATCGCGCACGCCGGGACTCAGCCGGCGCACGGTTTCCACGTTGTGCGCCAACACGTCAGCCCCCGACGCCACGACCCGCGACAGGGCCGCCTCGTCGCCTTGGAAGTCGGGCGTCAGGACTTCGACCAACAGTTCCGGGTGGTCAGCCTTCAGCCGCTCCACCACCCGTGCAAAGTGCTCCGCCCCCCCGTCGGGCAGGTCGTCGCGGTCCACGGACGTAAGCACCACATACCCGGCGCGCATCAGGCCCACCGTCTCGCTCGCCTTGCGCGGCTCATCCAGATCTAGCGCGCCCGGCGCACCGGTCGCCACGGAGCAGAAGCGGCACCCGCGGGTGCACGTGTCGCCCATGATCATGATCGTGGCGGTGCCCACGCCACGGTCGCCGCCGCCCCAGCATTCAGCCAGGTTGGGACACCGGGCCTCTTCGCACACGGTCGACAGTCCCCGCTCCCGCAGCGCCGCCTGGAGCGATGTGTACGAGCCGCCCGCTGGCGCACGGACCTTGAACCAGTCCGGCAGGCGCGCCTTGCCCGAGGGTGTTCGTCCAGGCGAGCCGGCGGGCAGCGGCTCGTCGGCGGCCATGGGCAGACTCGGCATCCCCGTCACGTCCGCGCCGACAAGACCCCGGGGCATCAACGTTTGGGTCGGGCCAGTGGCCGGGCGCCTCGCGAGCGACCGCAACAGGAGGTCGGCCGAGGCGCCGGCCATGTTCGAGATAAATCTTCCCGTATCAAAGTGATAGAGAATGTTCATTAGTAACGTATCGAATTCATCCAACATCCCCTGGTGGGGGTGGAGCTCCGGCGATCGTGGTTGCCGGAGCGGTGGAGGTGATGGAAGGCAGGAACGCGGTAGGATCACGCCTAACCTAGGCTGACCTTCGCCGCCAGCGCGCAGCGCTGGGCGGGTTGCTCGACAATGGGCATCCATGCGTACAAGGCCAGCGAAGCCTGACTCACGAACGCCTGGGATCCACGATCCCAAACTAGAATAAATTGGTGAAAAACATGCTGAAGCTCGTATCTCTACTCTCGACCCTAGCCATGATCGGCGTCGCCTTCGCGCCGCCCGCTGCCGCCGCCGGCACGTGCCCGCTCGACAACGGCGTTCCCCCGGGATCGCTCGGTGGCGCTGGCCTTGAGGCCTCCGTGAACGCTGCTCTCGCCGACGCCGACGTCATGTGCGAGACCGCGGCCGCTGCCGCCCTCGAGCTCGCTGGCATCGCTGGCGCCCTCGCTGACGCCGCCGTCGCCCTCGCGATGCAGGTCGGTGGCACCGCCGTTGGCCTGGCCATCGACACCGCCATCCTGGTGCGCGACACCGTCCTCCAGCTGGCGGACGACGTTGTGGACCTGATCAACGCGGCCATCGCTCTGATTGACGCGACCCTGAACGACGCGATCGACGCCGTCAACGCTGCCCTAGGCACCGTCCGCGACGCCGCCATCGCCGCCGCCAACCAGGCTATTGCCCTGGTCAACCAGGCCATCGACGCCGTCAACGCCGCCATCGACGTTGTGCGCGACGCCGCCATCGCCCTCGCCGGCGAGGTCCAGGCCCTGGTCAACTTCGTCAAGAACCAGGCCGAAGACCTGGCTGACGCCGTCGCCGACATCGCCAACGGGCTCATCGCCTTCGTGATCGGTCAGGTCCAGCCCATCGTTGACCAGGCCATGGCCGCCGTCGCCGCCGCCCTCGCGGCCTTCGACAGCTTCTGCCGCCCGATCTTCGGCAGCCTGTGCAGCATCAACGCCCCGACCGCTGCTCCCCAGCTGAGCGGCCCCAGCCTCGGCAGCCTGGCGATCAGCAACGTCCAGCTGACCGGCGTCACCGCCTCGCTCCTGGACCTGCACGTCAACAAGGTGAACGTGAACACCGCCGGCCTCGCCAACGCTTTCTACGTGAGCAAGCCCGGCCTGACGGCTGTCCAGATCTCCAGCTAGGCTCGGAGCACATCTCTTCCTTTCCTCCTCCCTTTTCGCTCGTTTCGCGTTTTTTTGTCGGGGGCTTGTCGATCGAACCAGCGCAGCGGGCCGCGACCCTGCCTGACGGAGCCACGCCGTTGCTCCGACGCGCTGATGGCCGAGCGCGCCGCCGTCGTGCCAAACCGGGAATGCCGCGCCCGTCACCGGGGGCCGCCCCCCAGCTTTCTGCGGCAATGGCGGCAGCGGCCTGGGGGAGCCGACGGGGGCGGGCGAGGGCCCGCCTCTTCCCAACTCTTAAGAGACGCTTCCGCTGGTCGAAGAAACTGTGAGCCACCGCGTCGCCGTGCTCCTCAAGGACCGCTGCCAACCCCGCAAGTGCAACCAGGAGTGCATCAAGTTCTGCCCTCCTGTCCGCTCCGGGGTCACGGAGACGATCTACATGGGCGACCAGGGCAAGCCGATCGTCAGCGAAGAGCTGTGCATCGGCTGCGGCATCTGCGTCAACAAATGCCCCTTCGACGCCTTGCGCATCATCGGATTGCCCGAGGAGCTCAAGGAAGACCTTGTCCAGCGCTACGGCAAAAACGGCTTCCAATTGTTCCGCCTGCCCGTGCCGCGCCAGGGGGCGGCCACCGGCATTCTCGGCCCGAACGGCATCGGCAAGACCACGTCGATCCGGATTCTGAGCGGCGAGGAGGTTCCCAACCTCGGCGAGTACGAGCAGGAACCCCAGTGGGCCGACGTCGTGGACCGGTTCAGGGGCACCGAGGTGGGCGACTACCTGAAGATGGTCGCCAACGAAGGCGTTCGGGTGGCTGTCAAGCCGCAGTACGTCGACCAGTTGCCCAAGCTCTTCGACGGCACCGTCGAGGATCTGCTGCGCCGCGCCGACCGCGACGATCGCTGGGATATCGTGATTCCCAAGGTCAACATCGACCACGTCTTGCAGCGCAACATCGCCCAGGTTTCCGGCGGCGAGTTGCAGCGCATCGCCATCGCCGCGACCCTGCTCAAGGACGCGGATGTCTACTTCTTCGACGAGCCCAGCAGCTACCTCGACATCCACGAGCGCATGCGTATCGCCAAGGTCATCCAGGAACTCGCCGAAACCAAGCGGGTCCTGGTGGTTGAGCACGACCTGGCCATCCTGGATTTCCTGTGCGACCAGGTTCACCTGGCGTACGGCACGGAGGGCGCCTACGGTGTGATCACGCCGGCGCGCCCCGTGCGCCACGCCATCAACACCTACCTCTCCGGGTACCTGCCGGAGGAGAACATCCGTATCCGCGACGAGGCGATCGAGTTCGAATCGAAGCCGCCGCGCAGCCACACCGAGATGGTCGAGCTGCTGACCTTCCCCCGCCTCAAGAAGGATCTCGGGTCGTTCACGATCGAGTGCGAACCCGGCAAGATCCACATGGGCGAAGTCGTCGGCGTGGTCGGAAGCAATGGCACCGGCAAGACGACCTTCGTCAAGATGCTGGCCAACGTCGTCGAACCCGACGAGGGCAAGCTGGAGAACGACGTGCGTGTCTCCTACAAGCCCCAGTACGTCAAGGGTGACTTCGACGGCACCCTGCGCGAATTGCTGCTCACCCAGGCGCCCGAGTTGCTGGAAAGCGGCTTCGCCAAGGCGGAAATCGCGCGGCCCCTCAACCTCTCATCGCTCATGGAGAAACAGGTCAAGCGGATGTCGGGCGGCGAACTGCAGCGAGTCGCCGTGGCCCTGTGCCTGACACGGGACGCCGACATCTACCTGCTCGACGAGCCCAGCGCCTACCTGGACGCGAACCAGCGCATCGTGTGCGCAAAGACGGTTCGCCGCGTGATGGAGAAAAAGGGCCGCAGCGCGCTCATCGTCGACCACGACGTCTACTTCATCGACCTGGTATCAGACAGCCTGATGGTCTTTGGCGGCCAACCGGGTGTCGCCGGCAAGGCCACCGGCCCCTACGACTTGCGCGTCGGAATGAACCGATTCCTCGCCGGCGTCGACGTGACGTTCCGCCGCGACAACGAAACCAAGCGGCCCCGCATCAACAAGCCGGGCAGCCGGCTTGATCGGCAGCAGCGTGAGGCGGGCGAGTACTACTACGCGGCCGAGGACAAACAGGGATAGGCTGCCGCTGCCACGATCGACGCCAACGCCGCGATCAAGCCATGTGGGGTTCCCGCACCCATGCCGCTGGCGCGTCGCACTCCTCAACGTGGCCCGTCGGCGTCAGGCCGCGGAGGCACGATTGGGCTGCCGCCGGCATGCCCAGCAGGTCGTCGAGCGTGTTGTTGAGGTGCAGGTACTTCAGGAGGATGCCACCCAACAGGGTGTCGGCGTGCTGCATCCACAGGGACGCGCTGCTGCCCCCGCCACCGCCGCCGACGACGAACGCGTCGACGACGTTTGGGTCGCCGATGTCCATGCCCACGTTGTTCACCCTCGCGGATGTGGTGACCGGCTGCGCAAAGGTTGAAGCGCCGACGGCCGCCACGGAGTGCGCGGTGACATCGACCGCCCACTGCCCGGCACCCGACGGGGAGACGCCGCGCAGGGCCGCCAGCGTCCACCCACCCTCGTCACCCTCCACTTTCACTTCGACCACGCGGACGCGGGCGCCGGTGCCGGCCCCCACGTAGGCGCCCTCCTCCACCACGACGCCTGCACTCGCGTCCGTGGTGCCGGCAAGAATACCGTGCAGATCGTCGTAGTGCTCCAGTCGGAATCCAGACCCCAGGCCGGTGGCGGGAACCATCCAGGTTGCCGCTTCATGGGTCGGCGCCGCCTGCGAGGTCGCGCGGCGGTCCGTGGAATCGGCGTTTGGCGCATCGTCGTCGGTATCGACGGTCATCACGAAGCCGAGGGGGGCCGGAACATCCGCACGCGCCGCGAGGATGAAGTGCAAGTCGTCGCCCGGTTGGGTGCCGTCCTCGACGCCGAGATCGAAGTAGATCTTGTTCACTTCCGCCGGAACATCCACGTTGGTCGTGGCCAGCACCCCCTTGCGCGATTCCTGGTAGCCCACATCGTAGCGGGCTGCGAGGTATCGCGCTTCGCCATCAACCGTGGCGAAGACCACCACGGCGTATTCCAGAATGCCCTGCGTCGCGCCGACAGGCTCCAGGTCAACCGAAATGAGCGTTTCGTCGCCTCGGATCGTCGCCGCCCCCTCCGGGATCGTCCACGTGTACGCCGCCACGGCGCCGGCCGGCGTGGCATCCATGGCCAAGAGGAATCGGTCATGGCTGTCTCCGACGCCGTCCAGGCGCTCGGCGCCCAAGGTCAATGCCAGATCCGCGCCGCCGGCAAGCAGTTCGGCATCATCAGTGGACACACCATCGGAAAGGCAACCTCCAAGCAAGACCATCGCTGCCACAGGCAGAATCAAACGCATGGGGGACTCGAAAATCGGCTGGCAAATAAAACCCACGGCGGCCAGCTGTCGGCAGGACCGCCAAGCCGGGGCGCAAGGGTCTGGTCCGGCGGCATTGGCGACGCTGCAACAACCCTCAAGTGCGCGTGGGTCTCCCGCGCATCCATGGACGATCGTGCGATGGCCATTGTAGCCATTCTCATTGTACTGGTTTTGGGAGTCGTCGGAGTTTTCGGCGCCTGGGTCGGCGCGCTCTACGCGGCCGACGCCCCCGTGCAGGCCGTTGTGACCGGCAAGCAGTGCGGTTCCATTCCCACGCAGCAGTCGAGCCAGGTCGCCGTCCAAACCAAGTGGCCGGTTCCGGGCATCGACCACACGGTGACGGAATTCCCCAATGACAAGTGCCACCTGGTCAACAAGGACAACTTCGTCGAGTACCACATGCGCAGCGGCCGCACCACACTCTACCAGCGTGAGGGCGGCACCTGCATCTACGATTCTGTCAAGGGCATCGGCTGCTAGGCCGTTTGGACCATCACGCCAGGGGCTCGCAGCTCTGCGGCCCGGCAGCCTGGACGCACGCGGCGTGGGCGGCGGCCCTCATTTGTTCGATGAGGACGCCAGGCATGGGGCCGCACAGGAGGGCGGAGCAAACCGGCTGCACCAGGTTGATGATGAAGTCGACCAGCGCCATCACCGCGTCCTGGAAGTCACCGAGAACCTGTTCGATGGCCTCCAGGAGTGGGCCGGCCCACGGGGGGAAGCAGGACGTCACCGCGCACAGACTGTCGTAGATCTCGTAGACCATGTGGAGGGCCATCTCGACGAGGTGCTCCAGGGCAGCGGTCGCCTCGCGCAGCACCGCCAGGATCGCATCGACGAGTGCCTCCGTCGCCGCCATCGCCTGCGTGCACATCTCCCGCAGCAGCGGCACGAGCGGGATAATCGAGGTCATGGAGACTTCGTACACGACACCGATCAGGGCCAAGGCGGCGTCGATCGCGGCGTCGGCCGGCGGTGGTGCTTCCGGAAGTGGCGGCAGCGGCGGGAGCGGCACCGGCGGAACCGTCAGCAGGGCGCAAACGCCGTAGACGGGACCTAGGTCGGGGTCGGGAGCCGGAACGGTTTCCGCCGTCGCCGCGCCTGCGGCGACAAGCAGTAGCCCTGCGCTAATCAGAATGGATGAGTGAATTTTGTACATGCAACCACCTGGCCCCCTATCCCTGGGGCCAGGGGCGCTAGTGCTTGCCAATATTATGGCTGTTGTGCCATCGAGGGTGGTGGGGCCGATCGACCCGGCTCGATCCTAGATGCAGTACGAGCCGAAGATGGGCCTGCAGAAGTCATCCACAGCCACGTAAAACGCGGTGGCGGCAGGCAGAACCACGCAGCCCGGCGGCTCGCACGTCAGCAAGTCGACGGCCCGGTCAAACGAGTAGA
>JBFJYU010000089.1:0-10666 GCA_041622435.1 Thermoplasmatota archaeon
GACGAGTTGCGTGGACTCGACCCCGCCAACATCACCGCCTGACCCGCCGCCTCGGGTTTGCCGCGGGCGACCGCGCCGATGCCAGCCGCCCCAACCAAGCCTCCGCCTCCTTCCAGCGCGGGAACCGCCGTTCGGCCGCCTTGAACTCGGGCGGATGCACCCGCCGGCGGCCGGTCAGGCCGCCGCCCCGTTCAGGTGGGAGGATGACGTGCAGGATCTCGTGGTAGACGACGTAGTCGAGAACGAATTCCGGCACTTGGTCGTCGTCGAGCACGCGGCTGATGACGATGCAGCCATGGTCGGCGTCCCAATGGCCGAAGCGCCGCCGGCTGCGCGTCTTGCTCCACGACAGCGTCGGCGCCTGCGGAACCGCGAGGTCCATCTCCAGGCACACGCGCAGGTAGCTCTCCAGCAGGCTGCGGTGGTCGCCAACGGGGTCCAGGTGCTTGCGTCCGCGCTGCTGGCGGCTGGCCTTGCGGCGCTGCTCGGCGGCGCTGCTCTCGACGTGCTCGTGGTACGCGGCCACGGCAGCGGGGTCGGCGCGGCTGAGCGGCACCCGATGCACGCGGCTGAGCAAAATCGACACGACCCCTTCAATGACGGGCTCGTCGGCGCCTTGCAGGTGGTCGCTGATGCGCAAGTGCAAGCGGCCGCCGCGCTCCCGGATGGTGCTTTTGGTGGAGACGTAAGAGTAGAAGGTCACCCGGGGCCGGGCCATCGGCCGGCCCGGTCGCAGGCGCCGGTGGACCCGCTCCACCACAGGGACCAGGTGGTTCGCCTCCAGTTCCACAACCCGGCCACGCCCAGGCGGTACTCAAGCGGTGCGAGTCGCTCCGGCCGGCCCCGGCTGCCGGACGCCAGCCCAGCTGCGATAGCTCGCCGCGCTCCCTGATTTCGGCGACAAGTCGGCTGCGCACAGCGCGGCGACCGCACCAGCAGTGCCAGCGCCTGTTACCCAGACCCCCACACAGGGAACCACAGGCGAGCGCCGCCGCCGGGGCCCGAGTTGCCCTGGACTCCACCGGAAACCGCCCAGGCCCGAAAGCAACTCTTAAGCCAGTGGCCCATGTACGAACCACTCCGCAAGGGTTGGCTCCCATGGCAGTCGGATTTGTCCTCATCAGCGCCGCGCCCCAGAAGGAGCACGACGTCTACAACACGCTTCTGAAAGTGTCAGAGATAGTCGAGTTGCACCCTCTTTTCGGCGAGTATGACCTCATCGCAAAGATCGAGGCCAGCGACTTCGACACCCTCGGGCACGTGATTGTCAACAAAATCCGCTCGATTGAGGGCGTTGTCGACACGAAAACCCTAACCGGGACAAAGTTCTGAGGCTCCCATGGCTGCCTTTGGTTCCGTTTTCCTGTCCACGATCCTGTTGAGTTTTGGGCTGTCCCTCTTCTTGGCAGGCCTTTTCGGCGCGTACTTTGGCAAGGGCAAGAGCCGCAGCGTCGGCTTCGTCCTCGCCTTGGTTGCTGTGCTGTTGGTGGCGCTGTTCGCCGCACTCACCTGGCCCTTGGTCCCCGACCTGCAGCCGGTCTTCGACGCCCGCGTTGTCGGTCAGTCGCTAATCGCGGTGCTGGCCGCGACCACCGGGACGATTCTGGCCCTGTTCGCGTTCGTCGCGAGCGTCATGCGCTCGTAGTCCGGTCAAGCTTGGGGGCAACTAGGTCCCCTGACGTGACTGCCACCTGATGCGATACCTCAGCCGCGCGCTGGCACTGGTGGCTTGCGGACGCGTCAGGACCGCGCGGGCGCCGCCCCGGTGGCCGTCTACTGGCTGGTGAGCGCGGCGATGCCGGGCAGCTCTTTGCCTTCCAGGAATTCCAGGCTGGCGCCCCCGCCGGTACTGACGTGGGTCATCTGGTCGGTGACCCCGAACACCTTTGCCGCCGCGGCAGAGTCGCCGCCGCCGACGATGGTCGTTCCTGGGCACTCGGCGATGGCTTTGGCGACGGCTTGGGTGCCGAATTTGAAGGGGGTCCATTCGAAGACGCCCATGGGGCCATTCCAGAGGACGGTCCGGCTGTCGGCGATGGCGGCCGCGAACGCCTTTCGGGTCAGGGGGCCGATGTCGAGGCCCATCCAGTCCTTGTGTTGGTGGCCGATCTTGACGGCGCGGTGGGTCGCCTTGGCGTCGAACGATTCGGCTTCCTCGACATCGACGGGAAGCAGGACCTCGACGCCGTGGGTCGCCGCCGACTCCAGGAGGGTGCGGGCCAGTTCGAGCAGGCCGTCTTCGACCAGGCTTTTGCCGACCTCGTGGCCTTGGGCCTTGAGGAACGTGAAGGCCATGCCGCCGCCGATGATGATGCGGTCGACCTTGGGGAGGAGTTGTTCGATGACGGTGATTTTGTCGGACACCTTGGCTCCGCCGAGGACGGCCGTGAACGGCCGGTCGGGGTCTTCGAGGGCTTTGCCCAAGGCGTCGACTTCTTTTTCGATGAGGAAGCCGGCGTAGGCGGGGAGTCGGGCTGCTACGCCGGCGGTGCTGGCGTGGGCGCGGTGGGCGGTGCCGAAGGCGTCGTTGACGTAAGCGTCGGCGAGTGCTGCCAGGCCGGCGGCGAAGTCGGCGTCGTTGTCGGTTTCGCCCTGGTGGAACCGCACGTTTTCGAGGAGCAGAATGTCACCGTTGCCCATTTCGTCGACGGCGTTCTGGGCGCTCTTGCCGATGCAGTCGTGGGCGAAGGTGACGGGGTGGTTGAGCAGGGTGGCCAGGTGCTCGGCGACGGGGGCCAGGCTGAACTCGGGCTTGACCTGCCCTTTGGGGCGGCCCAGGTGGCTGCACAGGATGACTCGGGCGCCGGCGTGGCGCAGGTGGTCAATGGTCGGGATCGCCGCCTGGATGCGAGCGTCGTCCGTGATGGTGGTGCCGTCGAGGGGCACGTTGAAGTCGACTCGCACGAGCACCCGCTTGCCGGCGAAGTTGCCGTCGCGGAGGGTGCGGACGTCCAGGGCCATGGGGCGGCGGACCCGGGGTGTCGCCATGAGGCTTGCGCCCGGCGCCGTCAGGGAACCAGGTGCCGCGCGGCGTCGGTGAGCTGGTAATGCACCCATCGCCCCCGCCGTTGGCCGGCGACGAGGCCGGCGTCCTGGAGGATGCGCATGTGGTGGCTGACGGTGGCGTGGGTGAGGCCGAGGCCGGCTTGGAGTTCGCAGCCGCAGAGGCCTGGGCTGCGCTTGATCATGGCGCAGGCTAGCATTCGGTTGTTGTCCGCCAGGGCTTCGTAGCGTGCCCGTGCTTCGTCCAGGCCAGGCGCGGCGCGGGCTGCGGCGGCGGTGGCGTCGAGGTTCTGGCAGCAGTCGCCGGTGGCGCGCAGGGTGCGAAGTCGTTCGGTGAGCCCGCTCACAGTGGGGCTAGGGAGGGGCCCTTTGAAAGCATTCATGTCGACCGACATCTACATAGCTGATGTTGATCTCCATCAACATGGAGGTGAAGGATCATGGAGCTCGACGAGACCAACTGCTGCGTGCCCGGCTGCTGCTAGCCCCGACCACCCCAGCCTCAACCCCCTCACCCTTCAAGCCCGCTGCGCATGCCAATCCATGGCAGGCGTGATCGGACTGCGCGGACCCGACATCGAAAAGCGCGCCGCGCTGCGCGGCTACAAGGTCGAATTCGTTGACGCCGACCGACCGTACGTTCGGCCCCACACAGGACTGCCCGTCCTGACGCTGGAAGGCGGCGAGCCCCGCGTCGAACGCCACGTCTTCGGCTTCAGCCGCCGCTTCAGCAGCTTCAACGCCCGCGAAGACCGCCTCGAGACCGGCAAAATGTGGAGCGCCATGTTCGCCAAAGCCGGCCACCACGGCGTGGCACCCGTCAGCTACATCCTCGAATGGGGCGACCTTGGCGACGGGCAGGGCAAGCGGCCCTTCCGCATCGAGCGCGCCGACGGCGCCGCCATGTGCGTGCCGGCCCTCGTTGGCGGCTACTGGGAGAAAAAAGGCGAGCAGGCATTTGCCTTGGTCACCATCGAACCCAACCCGTTCGTCAAAACATTCCACGACCGCATGATCGGCCAACTCCAAGACGACCAACTCGAAGTTTGGCTGCGTCCGGAGGAGCACACCGTGGGAGAGCTTCGAAAATGCCTGGCGGCCCCGCCAAACGATGAACTGGTGGCCTACCCGTTGAAGGGGGATGTTGGAAAAGCAAAGTTCGACGATGCCAGCGCGATGGAAGCGGTGGGGCCGCCCGTGACTTGGGGTGATGTGCCCCACTCGAAACCGGCGGCGAAGCAGGCGAAGCTCGGTTGACCTCGGGCAGCCATCCAGGTGGACTTCGGCGACTTGCCCGGCGGCCCTAGTGTACCATCGTTTGGCCGGACGTCAACTCATGCGTCGGCCACGACTGGCCCTCCGCCTGCGCGGCCGACGGCACCGAGAAATGCGCCTGCACGATCTTCCACGCCTGGCCGTCCTCGACAAGAACGGCAGTCAGGCGCGTTGCCATGTCAATGGTTTCGCCCCCCGCCACCACATGCAGGTCCGCGTCGGCGTCACACCACGCCGCCGGGCCTTCTCCATGCACGTTGATATTTTTGATCTCCATGACGCCCGATTCGGCCTGCGACCAATCCCGTTGCGCCATCTTGGCCGCTTCCCCGGCGTCCCGGGCGACTTCGTCGGGCCCGGTACCACAGAGGAACACGTCCTTTCCAAGACGGTTCAAGAGCTGCTTCTGGTCGCGCTTTGTGTACGCCTGGGCCATGTCCCGTAGCACTTGCTTGACGGCCTTGGTCGTCTCGATGTCGGTGACCATGTCGATCCCCAACATCGCTGGATGCCGCCGTGGCTTGAAATGAACGACCTTCCCCGTCGGGGACCCGGAGCAGGCGCGGCAAAAGGGCCCTGCCAAAGGGCCCGCATCGCAACGCCCCAGGGGCCGGGCCCACGCGTGGACGGCGCCCCCGGAGGCGTCCGGGCCATCGACCTCCGCCGCTGGCCACCAAGGCCCCTCGAAGGCGGCGGACCTCTAGGGCCCTTCTCCGTTGCCAAGCGCCAAAACCCAGCAACCAATCGACCGCCGTGTGCGGCCGCATCGTGTGGGTCTGGGACGCCAAGACGGGCAGGCTGCTGCGCAAGCTCGTTGACGAGCCCGAGGCTGACCCCGAAGTCGCCCACGTGCTGCACAAGAACCGGTACAACGTGCCACCCGCCAGCCACCTGCCGTTTGTCGTCGGCCACCGCGAGGGCAACTCCATGGAGATAGCCCGCTGGGGATTTCCCATCCCCAAGCGGCCCAATGGCGTCTTCAACACCCGCATCGAAACCGCGTACGAGAGCCCCATGTGGCGCGGGCTCATCGGGCAGCACCACGCCCTCCTGGCGGTGCAGGGCTTCTACGAATGGCGCCGCCGCAGCGGAAAAAAGTCAACCCCGTATTTCGTGCACAGAGCCGACGGCGAACCCCTCCTCCTGGCAGCACTCACGGGCTTTCGGTCCGTCGGCGACGAGTCCCGCCGCTGCGCCAGTGTCGTCACCTGCCGCCCCAACGGCCTCCTTGAGCCCCTGCACGACCGAATGCCGGTCATCATCGAATCCGCCGACGCCGACGCATGGTTGCACCCGGCGGATCACGACTCGGTACTGACACTCGCCGCGCCCGCCGCCGACGGGGTCCTCGCCATGCACGAAGTCGGGCCAGCCGTCAATTCAACAGCCAATGACTCGCCAGAATTGCCCCAGCCGAAGGGCACGCCGCCGAAGGGGCAGGCGACGCTCAAGGGACTCTAAAAAAACACAACGGCCCAGGCTCCCTGCGCCCGCTCGGCCAGCGGCGGTTCAGACAGGCACCGGGGCCCGCCGATTTGCGGTGTAATGCTTTCGCCGGCCATGGACGGTGACCTCAATCAAGCCCTCCGCAACCATCCGGCCGAGGCGGTGCTGCGTTGTTGAACGGCTCCAACCCCACGTACTAGCGGATTCCACAATGTCCCCTTGCATCGTGTCCGGATGCCCCAAGAGCCAGTCATGCAGCCTCTTCAGATCCGGCTCGCGCAGCAACACGACCGTGTTCCACGATCGATCGAAGCGCCCATGGTTTTCGAAGAACCGAAGCGTTTGCCGATGACCATGTTGCGTCACGATGCGCTCCTTCGCCAGAACAGCCAGGTGGTGCCGGGCGGTTCCGGCCGGGACTCCCGTGCCGCGTAACACCTCGCGGAAAGTTGCGCCCGGATGGTCCCGCACGAAATCCGCGATCTTCCGGCGATTGGGGTGGTCCAGAGGCCTTGCTTGGGACCGCGAAGCGACTAGCCCCGAGGCAACCTTGGCCAGTATACCGGCAACGGCTGCGGCAAGGCCCGCAACCACCGCCGCACCAGCCGTGTCGGAGTTGAGGAACTGCCTGTTATCGACCTGGATGCTTGCAATAGCACCCGTGACCTGCGTAGTCATCCGGCTCCCTTCGCCCAGCCCTCGCAACCCGGCAAAGGCCACTTCACCCGAAACGCGCAGCGTTTGATTGGCTTCCATCTGGCACATGTGCTCAGGACAAGAGCCCTCACCTGCCTTCGGCAGGCGCGCCGTACCATTCATTCGCAGCAGGCCGCTTTCTGCCACCACGTTGCCGCCAGTCATGGTGCCTGACATGACTAGGTTGTCAAGGCCGCCCCATACCCGCGTGAAAGTGTAGTTGCGATGATCGATGCCACCCGGGCCGAGCCGCGTCAGGTTACGCTCATAGTAACCCAAATCCGGACATCGGTCACTGCAATGCTGGGAGAATCCCAACGCGTCAATGCTGATGATGCCCTGGGCACGCACCTCGAAGGGTATGAACTGCGATCCACGCAGTGCAGCCGTCGCTTCGGCCCGGAAACCTCCACTGCCGGGACACAGGGGTTCCGGCATCACCATGTGCCGCCTCTGATCGACTTGCTGGTAGCGGGGAATGCACTCGGTGTCCTCAAAACGGTCACCACGCCAGAAAGCGGGGCCCGACTCCAATTCAACGGAATGGGCATGGATTACGATCGCCGCGACCGCATTGTCCTTAGCCAAATTGCCGACGAATGGAGGAAAAACATCGCGCTCGCCGTGTCGCGGCGTTGGCGAGTCGTGGACAAGCGCCACCGGCGGAACCACGGCAGAATACCAATCCATGTACAGCGGCTGGGCCTGCACTTCACCCCGTGCGACGAGGGTCCCGGAGACGCGGTCGGCTTCACCAAACCAGACGCCAGCGTATTCGCCCCGCGACGAAACTTCGTCTCCAATCGCCGTCAGAGGCTGGTCAAACGAGACCGCCATAACCGCAGAGGCCGTGGGTGCCAGCAACAAAAAGAGCAAACCTAGCGCGGAATACGACATGCGTGATCCTCGAAGTACGTGATGGCCATGTCAGCGGTGAAGTTGCGGGCCACCTCCGCTAACGCGGGGACGGGGTCCGTTGTGAAGTCCCCCATTGCGTCCCACTCCGAATACTCGGCGACCGCCATTGGCGGGTCTGCCGCTGCAATGTCCCGCTCACCGGCTCCCAGGATTTGCACAACACCGTCGTCATCGACCCAAATCATATCGATGTCGGTTGGTTGGGTCCGTGTCGCATGATTTGAGTAGGTCACGTTCAGCTTGAAGGCAGCCCCGCCGTCCGTCGCGACGGTCGCCTGTACCACGGTGAGTACCCCATGGGCCTCCTCCCGAATGGCGATGGCTCCGGGAACAACATTCCACGTTGCTAGGGTGCCCAAGCTGGCGGCTAGGTCAGGGCTGTGGGCGACGATGCGGCGCACAAGCCACGGTTGGCCTTCAGTGCAATTCTGCGGCGCCACAAAATTGTTGTCCACTTCAACCAATAATTGAGGCGCCATGAACTCCCGCTGGCCGATGCCAAGTCGCGCGCAAGACAGGAGCCAGTGATCAAGGCTGGTAACCAAGGCGCGCTCGCCTCCCCACTGTCGAGGCGCATCTCGCGGCGCCAAGTGCCCAGGCACCGTGAACCCACCCCGCACCATGAGGCAATCGGTCCAATGAAGCGTAGTCGGCAGGCCGGCTCCATTCTGGTGTGCGGCACCAGTCGCCATGCCGGGTCTAGGAATTGGAGGGCTGGCCGGGGCCCGTGGTTCCGAACCCCCGACGTCCGGCCCCGCAGCGTCCCCTAGGCAGCCGGACAGCGCCACAAGGACCAGCGCGATGACGGCCGCCGGCGCCAGACCCAAATCAGGTCCAGACAAGGCACTCCTCCTTGTAGCCGACTGCTCCGGCGCCATCAACTGCGGCCGCACCAGTCAGGCCCTCCCATGCATGACCGCCAACCCACCCCGCCTTGCCCGCCAGATGATCATAGCCGCGGTACACACCAGATATTCCCGGCTGTTCGAGCAGCGGTGCAAGGACCGGTTGTGGGCCGTCTGCGGCTAGCTCGATGGCGACGAACAGAACCCAATCCCAACTCCTGATGTCCTGCACGGTTGGTATCTGGGTCGCATCCCCGGTTGTGATTGCCTTTGCGAGCACACAGCAAGGTAGACCTTCCTCCAGCAGACACGTCGACGGCTGTGGTGCAACCCCCGACGCGCCCGGCGCGGGAGGCGCCACCATCCCTACGGCGTGGAGGGGGTCGTGTTCAGCACTCACGGGCGGGGCGAAGGCCAAGATGGCCGCGACGGCAAGCATTCGCGCCGGGGGGGACCAGTAAAGTCATGCCATTTCCTAATGGCCAACCGGTTTTAGTCGCATTGGCACACTCGTTGGCATGTGTGGTCCGCGACCCATTGGTCCAAGTCAGTTGCTAGTGGCCCGGCGCCGCGGACCCGCGTCGCGGCCGGCAGGCCCGAACGACCGCTACAATCAAAAGAAATCACGTCAAACCGCTGGATCGGCGGCGCCAGAGGCGAGTCGGGACTCTGTTGGCTCGCGGCTCTGGTCGTGGACGGCTGCGACCCCCTTGGGCCCCGACGCGGGCGGCGACCTCATCGGCGATGCCACCGAGGCAGAGTGTTGGACGACCTAGCGGCAGTGGTGTAGGCAAGGCCAACGGCCAAGTGCCGCCCCTCATCTGCCCTGTGGGGACCCTCGATCATGGCCGGCCTCGAAGGCATCGACGCGAATTCGATGGATGTCATCGACGCCCTCGGCGCGGTGAGGTACGCCTACGATGAGGAGGATCATATCGCCAAGCCACTGATTCGGCATGCGGATCGGGTGCCGGTGGCGGTCAACCAGGGTGGGGAGCGCGTCGTGGACCGGGTGCGCTTCGGGATGCCTGGTTTCAAGGGCCGGCTCATCACCAACGCGCGCGACGACAAGCTCCAATCGGCGGCGACATGGAAAGCGCTGCTAGGGAAGCCGGACCATCACTGTTTGACCGCGATCAGTTACGTGGTTGAGCGGGACAAGAAGACGGAGACGACCTACCGTGTCCAGCGCCGTGACGGCGGCCTGATCGTTGTTCCCGGGCTGACCGCCGTGCGTCATTTTAAATTCGCGAGCACGGGCAATGAATACGACGATCCCTGCCACGTCCAGGTGACGTGCGACGCCAACGAATTCGTCGGGACGATCCATGATCGCTTCGTGGTGGATTTGGTGGACGCGTCGGCTCGCGACACCTGGATGGCGGCGGATCTTGGGGCGTGCCTTGAGCTGCTGCGGCCGGCCCCCAACGACGCCTACGAAATGGTGCCCATCGCCGCCGATGCGTGGAAAACGCGCAGCCCGGAAGCCGTGGCGCCGACGGGCCCGGCCAGGATTTGGCAGGCCTGAGTGCGCCGGACGGGCCGGAGGGGCCGGAGGGGCCGGAGGGGCCGGAGGGGCCGGACGGGCCGGCCGGCGCGGCCCGTCGCCACCCGATCCTACTCGAGGGGGCTGCCCGGTTCCAGACCGGCGGCTTCCTGGCCGGCCCAGAAGTACTTGCAGTGGGGGCTGCCAACGAACACGTAGGTCTCGACGAGATCGCGCGGGTCGCCGCCATCCACATCGAGCGTGTAGTCAATGGGGACGCCGGGGGCGGCCAGGGCGGCCATGACCCATATCTGGTACGTACCGGAGACCGGAGCCACGAGTTGAACCTGCTCGGTGGCGGGGCCCAGCGCCGTGTCTGCGGAGCCGTATTCGCCCGCGATCATCGGGCACAACGCGCCGGTTCCGATCTCGACGGCATTCCAGGTGAGGCAGTCGGGAAGCGTGATGTCGCAGTCGGCGCCGCGGGGCGGAATGATGATCAGATCCAGGTCTGCGAGGGGGCTCGACCAGGCGAGATCGATCGCCACCGGTGCACCCGCCGCCAGGTCGAGGGAGTAGATGTGGCTAGCACCTAGCACGGGCGTTGCCACCAACGGATCGATCGTGCCCTCAACGGCGATGGCGGATGGCAGGGCAAGCAGGACGGCGGCGCACGCGGCCAAGCGGAGGTTCACGCCGCGCGATCGGGGCGTCCGGCAAGACGCTTTCGACCCACGCCCGACGGACCCCGGCTCCCGGTGTCCCGGCCATGGGCCAAACGCTAAGCCGTGCCGCGGCGGTCGCCGAGGGTGTCGGGCGCTGGCGGGACGGTGGTGCAACCCTGGCAGGAGGCCGTCCAGGGCGCATGCGCCGACGCGGCTCTCCTGGCCCGCGCGGGCCGTGAACAGGTACAGGCCATCATCGACGGGCGCGCACCACTGCCGCCGATCCATTACTTGACCGGGATGCGCCCGACCCGCATCGGAGAAGGCACGGC
>JBFJYU010000090.1:0-10643 GCA_041622435.1 Thermoplasmatota archaeon
GAAAGATTAGGGCCGGCGGAGTAGGGAAGGCTACAGACCACGCCCACCCAAAACCCTCCAGCCCAGCGTCAATGACCTCAGCATACCCCTCAACCGCCTCCCTATTCAGGCGTTCGAGTATCCCAGTAATCGATCGTCCTCCTTTTGATCTGCGATGCAGAGCGCTCCGCTAGCATTGCCTTGGGTCGGCGGGATGACGATTGTTAAAGCAGGCTCACCAATTATTCAGGTCACAGCGCCTGGCTGTCGTCCCAGAGCGCCCGACTCGTGTTGAGTGTCCAAAGGACTCCCTTGGAGCCTTCTGCTGCCAGCCCGAGGCGTTTCAGTTCGTCAACGCAAATTCGCACCGTTTCGGGGCGCGTCGTTTTCGCCTTCATCCGCCGCTTGATTTCGTCGAGGCTGAGGGGTTCTGGGCTTGGTTAGGTGGAATCCGGCTAGGCCGCGCGACGGTCTAGGCCGGGGTGTGGAGGGGGTCATGCCAAGGGCCGTGGTTCGAAAGCTTGGATTCAGCGAATACGTTGAGTGCGTGTGCTGTAAGGGAATGTTGATCGTCCCACAGTCGGATGCGGACATCATGGGCCGCGAAGTCATCGTGGTAGCGGGTGCGGTTGCCCGGTTCGCTAAGAGCACCCATGGCCCCCTTGTCGGTTTCGTGGAAGAGCAGCTTTTCTGCGAGGATGTAGACCTGATCGCCGGTCAGCCACCCTTGTTCCAGCCATTCAAGAATCGTGCCAAATTCCTTCTCCAATCCATGGAGACGGGCCCCGGCCGGGAGGAGAATGAGGAACGCCTGGACATCCCGGTCGCGCACCAGTCGCCGAAATAGGCCTGTGTGGGTTTCACCAGTCTTTGCTTCCTGCTGCTCCATGACAAATGCATCCGCCGCAAACCGCTTGGCTAGCAGGACCAGCGATTCCCGTGCGTCCATGGGACTTTCCGGCAGACTACTGGCCACGTTCTCGGGATCGATCCACTTGGAGGGGCCCAGAATGAAGATCCCTGGCATCTATTGCTCCGCGAGCGGAATGTGTTGGGCCTTCGCGGCTTTGGTTGTGTTTGCCTGCCACTCCTTCCAGCGCTGGGCCCAAAAATGCCCCATGGCCGTCGCTTCCAGGTAGACTTGTCGGTGGCCAAGGTTGTTCGGTTCGCCGCGCAGGCGGCGGCCGATCATGCCGTGATGTTCTAGCTTATCAAGGCTCCGCTTGAACGCCTGGGCGTGCAGGCCCAAATCTCGGCGCAAGGTACTGTATTGAATTGGGTGGGCCGCATCGCATAGTGTCAACAAGATGCGCCGCGGGTCCTTCACGGCTAGCACCTCGCGCATCACGGTCGCCAAGACGTCAGTCACAACCTGTGATTGGAGCGGCTTGGTATATCTGCATTGCTGAGGTCCCCAGATGCCGTCTCACCAGTTTTCCACCGGCCCCGTGCTCTGGGCGCTACGCGCTGCGTAGCCGTTGCCATGGTGCCGCCATCAATCACCACGCGCATGGCGCCACCGGGCCCCTACGCCTTGCTTCAGGCCGGCCGCGACGGCTTGTAGGCGCGGGTCGGACTCTTCCGCCACGATCTCGGCGGCGATGGCCGACGCGCGGGCGTGTCGCTCGATGGCGATGCGGAAC
Source organism: Thermoplasmatota archaeon (assembly GCA_041622435.1). Classification (GTDB taxonomy): domain Archaea; phylum Thermoplasmatota; class E2; order JACPAO01; family JAHFTW01; genus JBFJVP01. The sequence goes on from JBFJYU010000090.1 coordinate 1,623, forward strand.
ACGGCGCTCCAGTTGACTTCGGGGTGGGCATCCATCAGGGCGCGCTGGTCGTCCGTAACCTCGAAAGTAACCTTGGGCACGGACTGTAATTTGCTGGCTTTCCCCATATACCTGTTGGGAGCGGCTGCGTGGGTTTCAGGTCCCGCGTGGGGCGAGTGAATTCGGACACCGGTTGGCTTCCGGGCTTTGCCGCTCCCCTCCGCCGCCCCATCCTCGTTCCCGACCCCCCACTCACGCCACGAACACCAGCCCCAACCCCAAAACCCTCCCGTGTAAGCGGCTTCAGGCGAGCCATGTCCAGTCCTCCCGCATCCAACATCTTGGGTGCCGTGACCGTCGCCGCCGGGCCGCTGCTCTTGCTGGCGGGGCTGGTTTGGCACCCGTTCATTCCGGATTTGACGGACAGCGCGGATGTCGCGCGCCATTTGGAGGAGGACACCACGACGTGGCTGGGGGCGCACTATCTTGTCGCCGTCGGCGCGGCCGTGTTGTTGCTGGGATTCCTGGCGGTGCGGACGTTCATCCGCACGACGCGGGGGCCGGAACCGTTAACGGCCCGCGCCCTGGCGCCATTGGTCATTGGCTCGTGCCTGTTTGTGATGTTGCCGGCCATGGAGATCGCGATGCTGGCCGTGGCGGAGGCGGGCGGGGATGTCGCCGAGACCCAAGAGGCGCTGGGTACCTGGTTCCTTCCAACACTCGTTGCTGGCGCGATCTTCTACGGCGTCGGCGCCGTTCTGTTTGGGGTTGGTGTTCTGCGCGCCCAAGTGCTCCCTCGCGGCGTGTCGTGGGTGGTTCTCGTGGCGTTCGCGGTGTCGGCGCTGGGCCGCCTGGTGCCCATGACACTGGTTTTGATGATCAGCATCGTCGCCCTCAACGTGGCCATGCTCCCCCTGGCAGCGGCAATGTGGCGGCCTGCCACGGGTCCGGAAGGCGAAGGTTGATTGTGACGCGCGTTGGCTGTTGGCGATCGCACGCCGGCGCCAGGTCACGGGTTTGGCTGCGGGCCTGCGTTCTCCCGTGGCTGCCTTCCGGGAGTCGCCCATGGTTCGCGTTGTTGCGCAGGCCCCACACGTGCGACGTGTCTGGGGCCTTCCGGGGGCTTATGACCACGGCCCCCGGAGCTTATGCGTTCTGGGGTGCCACCTTGTTTCGATGCGCGGGGTCCGCACGCTGGGCGTCACCGGCTCGATTTGAGGATGTTTCTGCATGAAGTCCATGACTCGCATCAGGATCATTGGCGTTGTTCTCGTCGTGGCGGGGCTGGTCGTGGCCGCTGTGGGCTTCTTCTATGCGATGCCGCTGGCAAGCGACGGGCTGGATTCGGCGCAGGCGGTGTACGAGCAGCAAGGCGTGACCCTGAGCTACGATGAACAGGGGCGGCTGCTGGATCGGGGCACGCCGGAGGGAGCTCAGGCCATCCTGGCGATGCTCAGGGACGAATGGAATTACCCCATCGATCACGACAATTTGGATCCAGACGATCCACTGGTCAACACGCGTGACGAATTGATGTATCAGTACGCCGTGATCACGTGGCACGTCCTGCATGGCACGGCGGCGGTCACGTTGACCGAGGAGCACGTACCGATTTCCTACCGCGGCGTGGCGTACACGGAACCTGGCACCTACGACATTGAGGTTGGCGCGTACTACGCGCAATTGGACCGAACCCACCCGATCGAGGGCCAGCTGCGCGCTGCGTGGTCGCCGCTGGCGTTGTCCCTGCTGGCCGCGCTGTCCAGTGGCCACGCCAATCAGGCGGCCGGTGAAATCGCGTGGTATGTCGGGCTGGGCGCGGGGGGCATCGGTTTGCTCTTTGCCGTCGCGGGCGCTGGAGCCATTTGGGTCAGCCTACCGCCCGCCTCGCAGGACGAAACCCACCCACCCCACAAGGGACAACGTCCCCTCGCATCGCCGCGCGGCCAAGGCCAGCATCGCGACGCGGCCAAGGTGGCGGCGGAGCCGAAGCCACCACGCGGGCCGGCTTCCTAAGCGCGCGCGTCAAGCGTCAAGTCCCGTGCGGCGTCGCTAGACGAGGGCGTGGCCCAACAACAAGAGCCCGATGACGCTCAGGAAAACCAGTTGCTGAGCGTGGAGCAGGTAGACGCCTTTGCGAACCTTGCTGGGCGTCCACTTCCATTGCAGGAGCGCGCCGCCGACGGTGAGGAAGCCCATGCCGGCCATGGCGATCCACAACAGCCAGTGGTCGTCCATGAGGGCCGCATGGGCCGAGCCGATGGCGAGGGACGCGGTCCCAGCGACGCCATGCAGGGGCATCAGCCACTTGCGGTGCACGCGCATCGTGGGCTTGATCCATGTGCGCCGCCCGGAAGCGCCGAGCCATCCCAGAACCCAACGGCGCCGGGCGAGGTTCCAGACCGCGATGGCGCCGGTGACGCCCAGCAGCCAAGCCGCCGCGGTGCCAAGGCCTTCCCCGAAGTCGTTCGACTCGCCCACGACATCTTCGGCTGAAGCGGGAACCGCCACAATCAAGAGTCCGATGAAGGCCAGCAAAGCCAGCACGGCAGACCGGCTCGGCAACCCAGCCGGCTGCGTGGCCCCGGCACTCATCCGTCGCATCACACGCCGGCAGGCGTGCCGCTGGGGAAAGGGGTTGGCAAGCAATCGGGCCGGCTAGCGGCGCGCCGGCTTGAAGTCCCAGCCTTCCGCCAGACGAGGCTTGAGCCACTGGCCCTTGACCTGAACGCGCTGCAGGACCTCCACGAGGCGCTCGATCTCGGCGGCCGGCACCTCGGCGACGCTCATCCTGGGGAGGATGTCGATGCGACCGATGTCTTCGCCGCGCAAGCCGGCGCCGCGGGTGAGGGCACCCACAATGTCGCCGGCGCGGGCGCCGTCGATGCTGCCGACCTTCAGGCCGATGCCGGCCGTGGGGCCCGGGGCGCCACCAGGTGCGTTGTCCACGGGTGCCTCGGCTTGCACGGCGGATGCCGCCGCCAACAGGTCCAGCGCGCGCACGGCGATGTCCTTCTCGGTGAGTCCCTCGGCCAGCGCGGCGGCGAAGGCCTCGAAGGCCTCGTTGCCGGGCTCCAGCTCCTTGAGGTCGTCCACGAGCCGGCGCCGGGTCAGCATGGCCAGGTGGGCGTCCGTCGGGATTTCCGACTTTTGCATGCGCCCCGCGACATCTTGCAGCATGCGCAGCCGGCGCAGGTTGCCTGGCGCCATCATCAGGATGGATTGCCCGGTTCGACCGGCGCGGCCCGTGCGACCGACGCGGTGGACATAGGTCTCGGCGTCCGGCGGCAGGTCGTCGTGGAGAACCAGTTCGATGTCTTCCACGTCGAGGCCGCGCGCCGCAACATCCGTGGCCACCAGGATCTTTGTCCGGCCTTCGCGGAAGCGGCGCATCACGCCGTCGCGCACCGGCTGGGTCATGCCACCGTGGAGCGCCTCGGCGGCCAGGTCGCGCAATTGCTCGGCGACGTCCTCGACGCGTTGCCGGGTGCGGCAGAAGAGCAGCGTGGCCTTGGGCTCGTGGACGCTGAGCAAGCGGCGCACGGCGTCCGCGCGGTCGCCCTGGCGCACAAACGCATAGGACTGCGACACACTGGAAACAGTGCCCTGCTCGCGGCCGGCGCGCACCGTCTCGGGGTTGCGCAGCGCCTTCTTCGCCAGCCGCTCGATGGCCGGCGGCAGCGTCGCGGAGAACAGGAGCGTCTGGCGCTCAGCGGGCATGGCCGCCACGATGGCGTCAACCTCGTCCTGGAAGCCCATGGACAGCATCTCGTCCGCCTCGTCGAGCGTCAACACGCCACGGTCGGACAGGTTGAGGGTGCCACGGTTGAGGTGATCGACCACGCGGCCGGGGGTCGCCACGAAGATGGCGCCCGGGTGCCGGCGGATGGCGTTCACCTGGTCATGGAAGCTCGCACCGCCGATCAGGCAGACCACGTCCACCTCGCTGCCGTGGGCGATGGCCTGCAACTCGCGCTGCACCTGCCTCGCCAACTCCCGCGTGGGGGTCAGCACCAGCCCGGGGCGACCCGTGCGGGCGGCCTCGATGAGCGGAATTCCAAAAGCGGCCGTCTTGCCCGTGCCCGTCTGGGCCTGGGCGATCAGGTCGCGACCCTCCAGGGCCAGCGCGATGGTGGCCTCCTGGATGGGCGTCGTCTCCTCGAAGCCCATGGCTTCAAGGGCGAGTTGGATGGCAGAATGGAGGGGGAGGTCTTCGAAACGCATGGGGCTGTCCGTGGGGCGAGCCCCATGGTGCCCCGCGGGTTGCTGGTAGATAAGCGTAGTGGGCGAGCCGTGCGCGGGCGCGGGCCCCGACCCGACGGGCGTCCACGGCGCTGGCGCGCTCTGGCCCGGACGCGCCCCTGCCCAGGCTCGTGGATCGCCCGCCACGCGATCCGGTCCCGTGTCGGTGCCGCCAGGCCGGACCAGGCCGGCTGCCTTCGCTCGCGCGCGTGAGAACCGGGCCCACGAGTTATCCCCCGCACGGGCGACTGGGGGGTGGAGGCACAAAGATCGGCAGCGGGCGGCTTTGCCCGGCAGTTCATCCTCGGCCGACCCCCACCTCCGGATGTGAAAGGAAAATGAACCGCACCATGAAGCGCATCAGGATCCTGGGCTCGATCCTGGCCGCCGCGGGCCTCGCAGTCGCTAGCCTGGGCTTCTTCTACGGGATGCCGACGGCCAACGACGGCCTCGACTCCGCCCAAGCCATGTACGCCGCCCAAGGCGTGAGCCTGAACTACAACGAAGATGGCCAACTGACCGACCGGGGCACCCCTGAGGGGGCGCAGGCGATCCTCGCGATGCTGGAACGCGACTGGGACTACCCGGTCAACCACGCCAACCTGGACCCGAACGATCCGCTCGTCAATACCCGTGACGAACTGATGTACCAGTACGCGGTGATCACGTACCACGTCCTGCACGGCAAGGTCGCGGTGGTCTTGGGCGAAGACCAGGTCCCCATCACCTATCGCGGCGTCACCTACAGCGAGCCGGGCACCTACGACATTGAAGTCGGTGCCTACTACGCTGAATTCGACCGGACCCACCCCATCGAGGGTCAACTGCGCGCCGCCTGGAGCCCGCAGGCGCTGGCGCTCCTCGGCGCTCTGGCGGGCGGGCACGCCAACCAGGCCGCAGGCGAGGTGGCATGGTTCATGAGCCTCGCCATCGGGGGCCTCGGGGTCCTGTTCGCGGTCGCCGGCGGGGGGCTGGTCTGGGTCAGCTACGGAATCCAGCACAGGGCGCACACCCCCCCGGCGACGAGCCAATCGGCCCCGCAGCCGGCGGCCGGCTACCCACCGGCAGTTCGGGGGCACCCCATCCGGGAGGGCGGCACCCCCGGGGGCCGGATCAGCTAGCCTACTTGTGGCTGCCCGCCCGCAAGGTCACCCGGGCGGGCCTTCCCACTTGACCTCCTATTCCGCCTTTTCCAGCCATCCCTGCGCCAGCGCGTTGCGCAGGGTCATGCTGCCGGCGACGGCAGCATCGCTCAGTTGGTGCTCCTCATCGCGGCGGTACCGGACCTCGGTGGTCCAGTCGGTGAATTTCTTGCGCACCACGTACCGGTGAGTGGTCTTGACCGCCTCTTTCTTGGCGTGCAAGTCGCGGGTTTCGCTGAAGGTTCCCTGGTAGACGTGGATCTTGCCGTCGTCCAGCACGGCGGTGGTGTCCGTCACGGAGTCCAGCAGGAACCGGTCGTGGCTGACGATCAGGAGGGTGCCGGGGTAGGCGTTGAGGGCGCCGATGACGGTGTCCTTGGCCCACAGGTCCAGGTGGTTCGTCGGCTCGTCGAGGATGAGCAGGTTGCTGGGGCGAAGGATGGACTTGAGCAGCAGCATGCGCTGCCGCTCGCCGCCGGACAGGGTTGCGACGGTGCGCTTGAGGTCGAGGGTCGGGTTGAAACTGAAGCGTCCGATGAGCGCCTTGACATCCCGCTCCTCCAGGCCCGGGCGCGCGTCGAGCACCTCGTCGTGGAGCGTTCGGTTGGCCTCCAGGTCGTCGTGCTCCTGATCGACGATGATGCCCTTCACGCCGGGGCTGGCGTGGATGGTGCCGGCGTCCTTGGGTAGTTTGCCGGTGATGAGCTTGAGGAGCGTGGACTTGCCGGTGCCGTTGGCGCCGACGAGTCCGATGCGGTCGCCTTTGCGGACTTCCAGGTCGGCCCCGGCGAGAATCGGAGTCTCACCGAAGGCTTTCGTCACGCCAGCCAGCCGGACCATCTCGTGGCTGCTTTTGGCCACGGCGTCGAAGTGGAGGCCAAAGCCCAGCTTCTCCAGCACCGGGTCCGGCGTGCGATCGAGCGCCAGCTTGTACTTGTCCAGCGCCTTCATGCGGCTGGCGTACTGGCCGTCGAAGCGCTTCTGGTGCCGGAACTGCTGGATCGTGCCCTTGACGGCGTCGACGCGCTCCTGGGCCTTGGCGTGCTCGCGCCGTTGCCGGTCGGCGTCTTCGTCGCGTGCCGCCACGTAGTCTTCGTAGTTGCCCCGGTAGCACGTGATGCGCTTGCCCGCCACCTCGAAGACGCGGGTGGCGACGTTGTCCAGAAACAGGCGGTCGTGGGCGACCACCAGAACCGTTCCGTCGAAGGCCTTGATCCAGTCCTCCAGCCACTCGATGGCGCCCACGTCTAGGTGGTTCGTCGGTTCGTCGAGGACCACGAGGTCACCCGGCCGGGCGGCCGCCAATGTGCGAGCGAGAAACAGCCGCGTGCGTTCGCCACCCGACAGCGCGGAGCCGCTGCGGTTCATGTCGTCGGCGCCGAAGCCGAGTTCCCGCAGCACCTCCATCGCGGCGGCGTCCGCCGAACCCCGTGTTGCCACGGCGATTTCGCGCTCCACTTCGGCGAAGCGTTCGAGGACCGCCTCGTAGCCGGGTTGCTCGTAGAGCGCCGGGTCGGCGATGCGTGCCTCCAGTTCATCGCGCTCGGCCGCCAGCGCCGGGGGCGCCGGCTTGGGAGCCGCCAGCAAGTCGGCCACCTTGGCCCCTGCGGGGACCTTCGGGTGCTGGTCGAACCAGTGGATCGGCACCTGCGCCACGCGGATCGTGCCATCATCGGCCGCCTCGCGGCTGGCCAGCAAGCGCAGCAGCGTCGTCTTGCCGGCGCCGTTGGGGCCCACCAGCGCCACGCGGTCGCCGCTGTCGATCTGGAACGACGCGTCCTCGAAGAGCGTCTTGCTGTAACCCTTGGCGAGACCCTGGGCCTCGATGAGGATGGCCATCAGGCCCCGGGCGCCGGACAAGGGGCGAATGGGACGGTTGGGGAGTGCACGATGCCCAGCCAGCCGGGCCGTCCCCTTGAACGTGGCGGGCGGGGGTGTGCGTCGCGCCGGGGGGCCATGGGTGCAGGCCCCGCCATGCCCGATGCCCCATGGGGGCTTGCCCGAACCACCGGGCGCGCCGGTGCCCAATCCGGGCGCGCTCGCCCCCGGCCCGGGCCGGGATCCCCAGAGAACCCCGGGATCCGGCGGCGGTGCCTCTGCTACATGCCTTTTCCCTCCCCTTCGGCCCCGGGTCCAGCCAGCGCGCCGGCCCTCCGGCGGCGTTCACTGGGTTGGTTAAGGCGGCGGACGACGAGTTAGATGGTGGCGCCGCAGGGCGCCGGGCGCGTCGCCGGCCAAAAAGGGCGGCGGGCACAGAGGGAGATGAAAGCCATGCCAGAGAACACCATCCAGTATGTGGCCCGGTTTAAGATCAGGCCGGGCCGTGTCGAGGAATTCAAGCGGGTCGCACAGCAATGCGTACAGATCGCCAAGGACAAGGAGCCGGGAACGCTCGACTACCGCTGGTTCATGGATGACCGCGGCAGAGAGTGCGTCATTCAGCAGGCGTTCACCAACCCGCAGGGGATTCTAGACCACCTGAACGGCGAAATCGTGACCAGCCACCTGCCCCGGCTGCTGGAGGCGTCGAAGCTCCGGTCGCTCGAAGTTTACGGCGAGCCCCGGACGCCCGAGGTGCGCAGAGCCCTTGACAACATGGACGCCAAGTACTTCGGCCCCGCGCTGGGATTCACCCACCTCAAGGCCGAGCCGGCTACCCAGCGGACCATTGAGGCCGAACTGGCCGTGGTCCCGGGTGGCCGAGCCGGACGTGCCGCCGCGAAGACCGCGGGGGCCGGATCCCAGGCGGGAGCCAGGGGTGCTGCGGCAGGGCGCAGTGCCAAGCAGGCCGCCAGCAGTGCGGCTGGCAAGGTAGGTGCAGCGGGCCGCAGTGCCCGGAGCGCCGCCAGTCGTCCCAAGAAGGGACGCCCGTAGGCCCTGGCGTTGACGCGTCTCTGACGCGCAGCCAGACGATCTCTTCCTTCCACCCCGCCCAAAGGCGGCGGCTGTCTTTTGGATGGCGACGGGTTCAGATCACGGACTCGTAGTCGCGCTTTCGGCGTGCTTTGACCAGCGCGGGTTTCCGCCAGCCGTACCAGGCGAGCAGGATTGCGCTGAGGCCGGCCGCGACGACTTGGATCAGGTTGATTCTCTGGGTTAGCGTGAAGCCCATGATGGTCGGCGAGGACTTGGTCGCCAGTAGCGTGGCGTGGAGCGCCGCCTCCCATGTGCAGGCGCCCGCGGCGAACTTCGCCAGCTCCTTTGTGGTGGCCATGCCGGGCTTCTTGGGCCCGATGGGATTTCACGCTTTGGACGCGGGCCGAGGCCACCTGGACGTTCGGGGAGGCACGTGACGCGGGCCCACGGGCTAGACGATGAGGTGGCCGACGACGAGGAGGCCGACGACCACCACCGTCATGACCTGCTGCGAGTGGAGCAGGAAGATGCGCCGCCGGGTGCGCGCGGAGGCCCACTTGAACTGTAGCATGAGGCCGCCGATGGAGACGAGACCCATGGTCACCATGGCAAGCCAGAGGGTCCAGTGATCGGGGGCAACGACGCCGTGCCAGATGCCGACGACCAGGGCGAGGCCGCCCGCCATGCCGTGCATGGCTGGAAACAGATCGCGATGAATCAAGGCGACGGCGCGCCGGGTGTCGCGGTCGCGCAGGCGGGGCACGAGCCAGCGGCGGCGGACTAGGTTCCACAGGCTGGCTGC
>JBFJYU010000091.1:0-10604 GCA_041622435.1 Thermoplasmatota archaeon
CGTGGCCTCGACCGGCCCCGCTGCCTGGACCATCCGCCTGACGGACGCTGGCGGCAAGACGGCCGGCAGCTACGTCTTCGCTGGTGACAGCGACTTCGTGAGCTACGGCGCGGCCACCACGGCCATCGCCGGCGCTGCGTTCTCGTTCTTCGACGCTGACCTGACCGGCACCATGACCGCCGGCGACCACGGTTACATCGTCCCCGCCGCCCTGGCCGCCGCTCGCCTGTTCCCCCTGAACAGCATGCGCGTCAGCGCCGGCAACCCGGCTGGCGCCTTCGGCAGCCAGATCATGCTCGGCAACTCGGACCACGTCCCCGTGACTGGCGCCGCCTCCGTCGGCATCGTCGTGCGCCACATCGACTTCGGTGTGGTTGGCGATGTCAACGACGACTGTACGATCCTGGACCTTGGCACCGCTGGTGTCACGAACTTCGACGTGCGCCTGACGCCCTGCCAGGGCAACGCTCCTGGCTCGCTCATCAACGACGCTGCCGTCGTTGAGAAGGGTGCCGCCACGACCACGCCCGGTGTGACCGTCCGCTTCGCCGACGTCAACAACAACGGCCGCTACGACGCTGGCGACTACCTGTACCTGACGACCGGCGGTGCCGGCATCGTGGCCTCGACCGGCCCCGCTGCCTGGACCATCCGCCTGACGGACGCTGGCGGCAAGACGGCCGGCAGCTACGTCTTCGCTGGTGACAGCGACTTCGTCAGCTACGGCGCCGCGACCACCGTCCTGGCCTCGAGCTTCGCGTTCTTCGACGCTGACCTGACCGGCACCATGACCGCCGGCGACAACGGTTACATCCTGCCCGTCGGCGCCCTCGCCGCTGGCCGCCTGTTCCCGCTGAACAGCATGCGTGTCACCGGCAGCAACCCCGCCGGTGGCTTCGGCAGCCAGATCATGCTCGGTGGCACGGACTTCGTCCCCGTCACCGGCGCTGCCGCCGTCGCCATCGCCGTGCGCCACATCGACTTCGGTGTGGTCGGTGACGTCAACGACGACTGTACGATCCTGGACCTTGGCGCCGCTGGTGTCACGAACTTCGACGTGCGCCTGACGCCCTGCCAGGGCAAGGCCGCCGGTACGCTCATCGACGACTCCGCTGTTGTCGAGAAGGGCGCCGCCACGACCACGCCCGGTGTGACCGTCCGCTACGCCGACGTCAACAACAACGGCCGCTACGACGCTGGCGACTACCTGTACGCGACGACCGGCGGTGGCGCTATCGTGGCCTCGACCGGCCCCGCTGCCTGGACCATCCGCCTGACGCCGACCAACCCCGACGCTGGTACCTACGTCTTCGCTGGCGACAGCGACTTCACCAGCTACGGCGCGGCGACCATCGCCCTGGCCAGCTCCGTCGCTTTCTTCGACGCTGACCTGACCGGCACGATGACCGCTGGCGACAGCCCCTACCTGCTGCCCGTTGGCGCCCTGGCCGCGGCCAACCTGTTCCCCCTGAACGCCCTGCGCCTCGGTGGCCCGGCGGTTGTCAGCGGCACCGGTGGCACCGCTCCGGCGCCCCCGACCCCTCCGGCCGGTGACGGCACGGACGGTACGGACGGCACCGATGGTACCGACGGCACCGATGGTACCGACGGAACCGACGGCACGGACGGCGACAGCACGCCCCCGCCGGCCCCTCCGGCCGACGACGGCGCTGACGGCGAAGACGAGCCCCGCGACGGCGGCGACGAAGATGTCGACCAGCCTGGCTTCGAGCTCATCGCCCTGCTGGCTGCCCTCGGTGTTGCCCTGGTCCTGGTCCGCCGCCGCAACTAAGCGGTAGGCGTCCATCCTCTTCCTTTCCTCTCTCCTTCTTCTCTTGTTCGTCGTATTTTTTCGGCCTGCTGGGCCGGTGCTTTTCTTGCGCGACGAGGCGTTCATTTCTGCTTGTGGTTCTGGGCTTGATGCAATGCAAGCTCCGGGCGCCCCGGTGAAAAGGTTCAAACGGTTCCCGGGACCCTTCCCAAACCATGCGTGACGTTGAGCGAATCGGCCTGGCGACGATGGTCTTCCTTCTGCTGGCTGGTGGCGCCTTCCTACCGGCGGCCGAGGCGGTGTCCTTCGGTGCTATGGGTACCCGGGTCCTGCCCGGTGACACGGACTTTGTGCCGACGCTGAAGCCGCTGCCGGCGGGAATTTCAGCGTTCCTGGCGCGCCGCGAGGCTGGCGTGGCCGGCGACACGCGCGATGATGGTCATTATGTTCACTTCGCGGCGGCGGCCCCGACCCAGTTGGCTGCCAACGTCGCCTACCGGCTGACGTGCGGCGTGGCATCGAGTGGATCGTGTCCGACGGACGTGTCGAAGGGCACGTGGTCGGAGTCGGGTGACCAAGATGTCACGTCGACGCCGGGTTATGCTGGTGGCAGCGTTGTGGATTTCATCAGCCGCGTGCGCTACATGGCCATCGATGACAAGCCGGGTTGGAGCGTTGGCGATTTCCTTTATGTTGATGTTGACAACGATGGGATGCTGTCGGCGGGCGACCTGCGCCTTGTGATCGGCTTCGGGTCGTTCTCGTGCACCAACTGCCAAGTGGGGACTGTCGTGGCGGTCGGCGACGGTGATCTTGCGGAGGCCGGCGACGGCGACCGGGATCGTCCCTTGTCCCTGACCTATTCGCCTGGCGTGTTCAAGCTCTTCTGGTGGGATGGCAACGGTGACGGCATTGTCGACCGTCAGGATGTCTTGTACCTCAAGGGCCCCAGCGCGCCCACGTACGCGGGCACCCAGTCCGTGCACCCCGACATTGGTGATGCACGCATGGGTGAGCAGCAGGCGTCCGCCTTCACGTCGTTGCAGGCGGATCTCGGTACGGTGGTGCAGGATCTGGCGACGGACAACAAGCGCACGTACCGCGTGGCGACGCCGACGCTGGTAGTGACCAACACGGCGGACCCGGATCCGTTCGATCAGCACTTGTTGCTCCATTTCCCCGACCCGGATGGCACCAACGATCACCTGCGTGAGGGCGACATCTTCCTGCACCGCGGCCCGGGCGGCGGAGGCGGCCAGGTCGTGACGAGCAAGGGCAGTGGGGCGACGCAGCCCGGCCAGGGCACCGGGATCGACGCCTCGTTCACGTTCACGGATCGGCTGCGGTACCAGGATTTGCCGCCGGCAGGGTTCACTCCCAATGATCCTCTGTTCATCAAGCACCCGGCCAACTCCGACTTGACGAAGCTCCAGATCAACGACATCCGGATCACGCAATCGCTGAATCACGCGGCCAACACGATCGTCAAGTCAGGCGATCTGGACATCAATTCGGTTCTCATTGCGGATGCGAACTTTGTCCTGAAGCGCCACGACCAGGACGGAGCGAACCAGATTCAATTGCGTTCGCTTTCCAGCGTGCAGTTGGCTGACGCGCTGGGCACCCAGACGTCGCGCTGGGAGCCGGCCACCGAGGGTCTCTACATGGGTTCGGGAACGACCGTGGCCACGGGCATGACGCGCCTGTTCCACCCGTCGCTGAGCAGCGGCCCGACGGTCCTGGTCGATTGCGACGCGCCGGGCCTGGATGGCGACTGCCCCGGCGGCCCCCAGGACCCAGGCACCCTGGTCTCGTACCAGAACATCCGTGTTACGGGCACCGATTCGGTGTACGATGTGGGCCAATCCGAGTACATCTACGACAGCACGGACAGTGTGCTGAACGCGGGCGATCTGCGCGTCATTGACGTGGGCGCGTTGACGAAGGGCACCACCGTGGCGGACGCTGACGCTGACGCGGCTGCCTCGGCGCTCATCAGCGGCGACACGCTTCTCCTGGATCGGGACCCGGCCTGCGCGACGACGTGTCTGGCGTTTGCCCGGGCTGGCGCCGTGCAGATGCTTGGTAGCTTCGGCACCCGGTACACGTCGACCAGTTCCGGCTTCGTTCCGATTCTGACCGAATCGACAGGCGCCTTCAACCTAGTGCGCTACAACCGGGGTGACAGCACCTCGGCGTCTGACGACTCCTTCTATGCGACCTTGCAGGGAGGCTTGCCCCTGGCCCTGTTCGATCTGCGCATCACGCCGATCAACCCCACGGCCGGGTCGCTGATCAAGACCGCAGACACCACGTACGCAGAGGAGGTCAGCGGCGGGTCATCCTTCACACGCGACGGCAGCGCCATCCCGGCGCGTTTGTGCTACATCGACGTGGACGGCCTCAGCGGCTTGTCCAAGAAGGACCCGGTCTACATTGAGGCCATCGCCGCCACGTTTGGGCCACCCTTCGGTTCACCCGGCACCATCCACCCGTTCGACCTGCGCCTGTCCCCGTACCCGGCCGACTCCAGCATTTCAGCCAGCCAGACGTACACCTCCGGCACGATCATCAGGGCTGGCGACGCCGACCTGATCTCCGGCCAGACCACGTGCGCCACGCCACCGGCCGGCCAGTCGTGGTTCTTCCGCTTCTTTGACAACGACGCCAACGGCGCCTTCGGGAGCTCCGGCACGAGCCTCACCGAAGACGATGTCGCGTACGTAACTCTGGGAACAACCCTCAACAACGCGCCGCCGCCGCTGTTTGCGCTGCGCGTGAGTGGCAGCGGCACGTCGTCCAGCGGCTTCGTCGGCGGCGGAGGCGGAGGCGGCGGAGGCGGCACAACCCCGCCGACGCCGCCGGCCTCCCCGCCACCGGCCACGCCGCCAGCAGGGGGCGGCAACGGAGGGGCGGCGGCAACGTCGTCGGACGTGGCCAAGGCGAACCGCGCCATCGACGCCAGCCTTGAGGTGCGCCGCACCGAAGACGGCAATGTTCTGCGCTGGCTGCCCCAGACCGGCGCCGCCGGGTACCAGATCTGGCGGGCCAACTCGGACTATGTGCTCATTGACCAGACGCGCGACGGCACCGTCGGGACCTACACCGACGGGAAGGGTTCGGACACGTCCCATTACCTCGTGACCTCCTACTTCCGCGCGGCCGGAGGCGGCTTCATCGGCTTCGTCCCCGACCTCGACGAGGGCGTGCCGGGCGGATCGGACCTGCTCGGCACCACGGCGAGCCGCAGCACGAACGGAGATGGTGACGACGGTGGGGACGGCGAGGACGGCGGCGAACCCAAGGAGGACACTCCTGGAATCGGTCTTTTCGCGGTGCTTGCAACACTGGGTGCGGCGCTCGTCGCCGCTCGTCGCCGCGCGTGAGAAATTGATGCGTTCTTTCCCCTTTTTTCGACGAATTCCATCCGCCCCGGAGCATGGCCGGCCAAGGACCCCCAGCGAAGGTGTTTTAGAAGCCGAAATGCAAGCCAACGTGGGGCAGAAAGTCAGCACATCGGTTATATGTGAAACCTGGCTAGAGCGCTCTAACGAGGCAAAATGATGGATCGGGCCCACGCCAAGACTTTCTTCACAAGCGCCGTCATCGCGGTCGCAATCCTGGGAGTTCTCCTCCTGCCGTCGGCATCCACAGCCGTCGCCGAGCTAGCCAAGCCGGTGGTGCGCGAGGAGGCCGGATACCAGGCGATCGTCGCTACCCTCACCTTCGACCGGGCCGCCTCGCTCGGCGTTGATGAGATCCTTTTGGAGACTCGCTGCGACGGCACCACGTACGCAGACCGGTTCACGGCCCGCGGCGCCCCGATCTCGCAGCAGATCACTGTGGGCTCGCTGCTCTACGAACTGGAAGGCATGGCTGCTGGCCGCGTGGCTCCCGGCTACGGTTACGGCTACGAGTACGACTACGATTACGATTACGGGTATGACTACGACTACGGGTACGATTACGGCTACGATTACGGGTATGACTACGAGTACGACTACGACTACCAGTACGAGTACGATTACGGCTATGACTATGGGTACGATTACGGCTATGACTACGGCTACGTGCGGTCCAACGACGCGCCCGGCAGCCCCAGTCCGTTCGCCCCGATTCTGGCCAAGCACGAGTTCCAGCCCGGCGAGTCCGTGAACATCCTGTTCCGCCTGGCCCCTGGCGCCCTTGAAGCCGGTCAGTCCTGCACGGCAACCGTCGTTCTTGACGGCAAGGGCTTCGAGGGATCGCCCCGCAGCGATCCCTTCGAAATCAAGGCCTAACGCCAGGGTCTTGTAGGCCGGCCCGGCTCGGCCGGCATGGAGAACGAGCGCGTCCAAGACCTCGTGCGGCTTGTCTTCCTGCAATTCTCTGCCCTTCTCCTCATTCTCTTCCCTGCGGTCCTTCTCGGGCCGTTCCCGTTTCTTGCGCCCCGGCTGCCTTGGGTGGCGGCCGCGTGGCTCTTGTTGGCTGGTCTCCACATCGTTGTGGGCCGCCTCGATTTGCCGCGTGGCCAGGCTCGTGTTGGCTTCGGCGTGGGGCTTCCGCTGATTCTGGCGCTGCTGGTCGCGTGGCTCTTGAGGGTGCTGCCGTACCGCTGGACGCGCGTGCCGCTGGGGTACGATTACGGCTTCTACGCGGCCGCCATGTCGGCGGCGGCGGAGGCGGGCCGGCTCCACGAGGCGCCGTTGTGGGTCATGCAGCAGTTCCCGCCGGGGCTGCTCGTGTTGCAGCAGGCGTTGGCCGGCGCTGCGGGTCTGTCGCCGTCGCAGCACCTTTTGTGGCTGTTTCCGGTCCTGTCGGTGCTTCCGGGCCTCTTGTTGTTCGTGTGGGTGCGCGCGCGTTTCGGAGACCTCGCGGCTTTGCTGGCGGTGGTGTTCTTCGCCGTGGCCTTCACGCCGTTCGAGGCGTTTCGCCGGCTGTACGAGAAGAACCTGCTCGCGCTGATGCTGGCGTTCGTGACGGCGCTGCTGGTTGAGCGGCGGCAGTGGGCGCTGGCGGGTGTGGTCGTCGGGTCCGTCGGTGCGCTGCACAGGCCGACGTTCCTGTTGTTGGCCGCCGCGCTGGCGGTGGCGGCGGTGGGCGACGTCGCGCGCAACCGGACGTGGCACCGGGCATCGCGCTGGGCCTTGGCGGCGGGGCTGTCCTTGGCGGTCGTCGTGCCGGTGTGGTTGCGTTTCCCTGAGACGTTTTGGGCGCTCCTGCGCCGGTCGCTGCGGCGTGCGGCGGAGGCGGGTGCCGCGGCGCCGTCCGGGGAGGGTGGCAGCTTCTTCGACTCTGCCACGTACCTCCAGGTGGCGCTGCCGTACCTGGTCTTGGCGGTGGCTTCAGGGCTTCTCTTGCTGCGGCGCGGCCGCGGCGGCCTCGTTCAGGCGATGTTTGTGCTGGCGGGTGTGAACGTCTTGTTGCAGTACCTGTTTTGGCGGCGTTACATCATCATGCTGGACCTTGCGGCGCTGGCGCTCGTGGGTGTCTTCGTCGCGGCGGTGGTGCGCGACCTGCTGGCGCGCCCCCATGTCCTTGAGGGGTGGTTGGGTCGCGTGGATGCGCGCCGGTTCGTCCCGTGGGCCGTGGCGCCCCTGGTGGTGTTGTCCCTGATTCCAACGGTGGAAGAGGCGTGGGCCGAGCCGCGGGCGCCGGTTTTGTTTGTTGGCGATGAGGCGCGCCTCGGGGTCCACTGGATCCGCGACAACGTCCCCACCGACGCCGTGGCCCTGGGGGACAACCTGGCGGGGCCGATGGTGGCGGCGGAATCGGGCCACCGTACTTTCGCGCCAGGCTTGTTTGACGATGAGCACAAGGCGGATGAGTGGCAGCGCTTCATGGGGGCCTCGGGCGGCAAGGTGGTTGATGACCACTTGGCGGCCTACGACGCTGACGTGGTGGTGTTCCACGCGTTTGGCAACGGTCCGGGACTGGGTATCCGCAAGTTCTCCCAGCCGCCCTTCAACGCTGTCTACGACTCCGGGGCGGCCCGCGTCTGGGCGACGGCGGGCATGGGCTAGGGGGCACCCGTTGACTGTGGGCCGGACGCCGTCAGTATTTGGTGTGGGTCCGTATCATGTCGGCCAGCAAGCCCACCAGGGTGAGTTGGACCGAGAACAGGAGAAGCACGCCGGTGGTGATGAGGGCGCCCAGGTGGCCGGTGATGCGGCCGGTCTCGATCCAGTGGGCCACGACCACGCCGCCGGACACGAACGACATCAGCAACAGGATCATCGCTGGGGCCAGGAAGAACCGGAAGGGGTGGTAGTCGCGCCAGGTGCGGACGATGATCCACCAGCCCTTGAGCGCGAAGCCGAGGCTGCTGTGAAACAGGCGGCTTTGTTCGTCGTAGCGCTCGTAGAACTTGATGGGCACGCTCAGGATGCGGAAGCGCTCCTTGGCCACCCGGATGATCATCTCCTGGGTGTAGCTGAATTCATTGATGGGCGCGCATTCCTCGAGCACCTCGCGGTGCATGGCGCGAAAGCCCGTCTGGCCGTCGCGCACGTCGGCGCCGGTTAGCCCCTTGAGGACGCGCGAGAAGGCGCGGTTGCCAAACCGCTTGATGGCCGGCATCTTGTACTGCAAGTCGTCCAGGCGGGAGCCCAGCACCATGTCGGCGTCGCCGTTGGCGATGGGGTCGACGAGCTTGGGAATCTCCAGGGGGTCGTACTGGCCGTCGGCGTCGAGCTGGACGATCACCTCGGCGTCGGAGACAAGCGCTTCACCGTAGGCCCGCCGGATCGTCCGGCCCAGGCCCAGGTTGCGGCGGTTGGTGACCACGCGTGCGCCGGCTTTGCGTGCCACGTCCCCCGTGCCGTCGCTGCTGCCGTCATCGACCACGAGGCAGTCAAAGCCCTGGCTGACAACGCCCTCCACGACCTCGGCGATCTTGCCGGCCTCGTTGTAGGCCGGGATCAATACGAGGGTCCTCACGGGCGGCGCGAGGCCTGGCCGATGAAAAAGTCTGGGGGTATCAGCCGCGCGGCCGCGCCGACTGGGCGGCGACTTCGAGGACAAGGTCGCGGTACTGGCGCCGCAGGCGAGCCGTGCTCCAGCGCGCGGCGGCCTCGCGGGCCACGGAGGCCCGGTCGCCGAGTTTGCGCCGGTCGAGCACGCTGAGCACGGCATCGGCGAACGCGGCGGGGTCGGCCTCGTCGACCAGCAGGCCGGTGCGGCCCACGGCGACGGCGTCGGGGATGCCATCGACGGCGCGCGCAACCACCGGCACGCTGCGGCTGGCGGACTCGGCGGCGACGATGCCGAAGCCCTCCCAATCCCCTTCCACGTGCCGGTTGGCCATGCAGAATACGTCCGCCTCGCGGAAGCGCTGCTCCAGTTCCTCCTGGCCCAGTTGGCCGTGCCAGTGGATGCGCTCGCCGTGGGGCGCGTCCCGAATGGCCGCCTTGATGACCTCGGCCTGGGGGCCATCGCCCACCAGATCCAGGCTGGCCTCGGGGTAGGCGTCCACTACCGTTGGCCAAACGTCCCGTACGAGTTCCAGGGCGCCCTTGCGCGCCACCAGCCGGCCCAGGTAGAGCATGCGGCCCCGGACCGTCTCGGGTTTCCACCCCACGGGGGCGTCGGCGGCCGGGTTGATCACGCGGGTGCGCTCGGCGGGGTAGTCGAACCGGTCGAGCAGGTCGCGGGTGTTGCTGCTGTTGGCTACGAGGTAGTCGATGCCGCCGAGGTAGCGGCGCACGTAGCGTTGGTACGCCGCGCTGGGGTGGAGGATGTCGAGGCCGTGGATGCGAGCCATCGTGGGTGCGCTCTGGCGCCGCAGGGGCGCTGCCAGACTGGCGTCGCTGGCGTCGATGACGACTTCGTGGCCGGCCTTGCGGGCGGCGCGCGCCTGGCTGCGCAGCCGGGTGCCCAGGGTGGCCAGGTACGGGATCTGGCTTTTGCGGCCGCCGTAGTGGGCCAGGTCCTTGACCCGGAAGTCCTGGCGCAGACCTGCCAGCACGTCGGCGGAGAACCGCTCAAGGCCGCCGACAATGCGCGGCGGCATGAGGCGGGCGGCAAACAGCACCGTCGGCTCGGCTTCCATGACGGAGCCAGCCAGCCGGGCCGGCTTCTTGAAGGGCGCGGCAAAGGCACGGGAGGCAAGTGTCTTGGCCCCGTCCCCGGTGGAGCGGCCGTGGACTTGACGCAGTGCCTGCGGGATGACGAGGCGCTCGTGGTGACCGGCTCTGTCAACGCGCTTCGGCTCGACCGGCGGATGGACCGGGCCGAACTGGCGCCCGTGCAGGTGCTGATCGACGGCGAGTTTCAGCCGGTACCCTCGATGCAGTCGTGGGGTGAACTGGGGGTCAGCAGCCTCGCGTGGCATCCGGATCGGCCGGGGCACCTGTTTGTCAGCGGCGGCGGCGACCTGCGCCTGGTTGATCTGGACGCGGGAACGTTCCGGGTCCTGCCGGTGCCGGATCTCGTGGACGTGCACGAGATGGATGTCCTCGGCGACTCGCTCTGGATTGCCAACACGGGACGCGACGAGGCCGTGGCGGTGGACCCCGATCCCGCTGGCGGCGGCGAGACGAGGCGAATCGCGCTGCGCGCGGAGGCCTCGCCGGACGAGGACGGCCCGGAACGCAAGGTGGTGCAGCGCTACCATGCCAACCAGATCTTCCTGGCCGACGGGCGGCTGCACGCGCTGGTCCACCACGTCACGGGCCGCCAAGTCATGCAGCGCGTGGCGGAGAAGCTGCTCAAGCGCCAGGGGGAGGGCGGCGTCCTCGATCTCGAATCGGGGGATTACCGGGGGCTCCACCTCAGCGGCCCGCACTCCGTTCGCGTGGTCGGCGACACCCTGTGGGTGTTCGACTCGGGCCAGGCGCGCCTGCGTGTGTACGAC
>JBFJYU010000092.1:0-10581 GCA_041622435.1 Thermoplasmatota archaeon
CGCCCGCCGGCTCGCCACCCATGGGCGCCAGCCGCCCGGCGCCCCAGCCGGGTCGAAGCCAACCCCCGCGTGGCCAGCGCAGGCCGGGCGCGTAGGGCTCGGGGGCGCGTCGGCCGCCAAGGCAACGTTCAATGGCGGCGCGCTGGCTCGCCGCGTCATGCGCTGGGCCGTTGCCATTCTGTTGGCCGCCACATTGACTGGATGCATCGGAGACGACGGGGACACGCCGGCTCCGACGGGGCCGGTGCGGGACCCGTCGTGGGCCGTCAAGGCCCTGTTTGCTGGTGAGGATCACCTGGCCCAGGACGGGGTCATCAGCCACGACCACGCGGATCCCGCCGTGCACCGTGGCCTCAGCTCCGGCAACGTGGAAGTGCTCGGCTGGACGCCGCTGTCGACGGAGTACCACGGCGCGCCGTCGGGGGGCTACTACTGCGGCGAACTCAGCACGGGCGAGCGCAAGCTGGCGGTGGTGAACTCGTTCACGAGCGACGTGGCCATCGTCGTGGTGGATGTCACGGTCCCGTCGGCGCCCCAGATGCTTGGCGAACTGGTGCTGCCCAACACGCACGTGTACGACTCGGCCATCAGCGACGACGGGCGGTACGCCATCCTTGCGACGAGCCCTCTTGACATCCTGTTCCCGGAACCGGAGCTGGCTGGCGGCACTTGGTCGCCGGCGGCCGGCCCGGCCGGCGCGGCCGGCGCGTTGCCAGGCGGGGGTCCTGGCCAACGCACCCAAACCATCGCGCCGCTGTGGCGCGACGCTTGCGGCAACGAATACCAGGGCCCCGAGGATGTTGTTCCGTACGCCTCGGGCGTGCTGCTGGTGGACCTCAGCGACCCGGAGGTGCCGAGTGTCGCCGACTTCGTCCCGCAGCCGGTCATCGGGCCCCACAGCGTCAGCGCCACCACGATCGAAGGCACGAGTTGGGTGCTCGCATCGACGACCAACCTAGTCTACACGGCGTCGTTCTTCAGTTTCTTCACGATCGAGGACACACCGCTTGGCGGCAAGCTGCTGCCCCACAGCGAGTACAGCGCCGACTACCAGAACCAGATCGCAGCGAGCGGCAGCGACGTGCACCCGCTTCTCAACGGCCACGTCGACGGCACCATCCAGAAGCACGAACCCAGCGGCGACACGCTCGCGTACCTGGCCAACTGGGACGGCGGCCTGATCGTCGTGCGCATCGACGGCCCCGGACAACTCACCCGACTGGCAACGTGGGGCGAACGGGACCCCGCCGCGGGCCAGGGCATGACCGGCGCAATCCACACGGCCTATCCGGTCGGCATGTGGCAAGGTCGGCACGTGGTCATCACCGGCCAAGAGCTCGGGGCCCGCCCGGACGGCCGCCCCACGGGCCAGATCGTGATCCTCAACACCACCGACCCGGCCAACCCGCAGCCCCTGGCCCGGTGGACGCTGCCGGTCAACATCGAATGGAGCGGCGGCCTCATCTTCAGCACCCATTACGTCGCACTCGTCGGCGACACTCTGTACACGGCACTCTACCACGGCGGCGTCTGGGCCGCCGACGCGAGCCCCGAGCAGTGGCCGGAACTGCCGTCCATCGGCGTGTTCATCCCCGACAGCGAGCCAGACGCGCCCGCAGCCACAGGCGGACCCACTCCTGAGGTGCTCGATGTCCTGGCGCTTGACGACGGCTCCGTCCTGGCCTTCGACAGCACCACGGGCGCGTACACGTTGCGCATCGCGCCCACGCGCGCCCTGCCTCTGGCGGCCCCATGGATCGAGGACGCCTGGATCGAACCCTGATCGCCCCTCGCCCTGGCAGTGGGCGCGCCTCCAATCCCTTTTTAGTGCCCCTTCGGTCGGCGCGCCTGGGCCGGCAGGGCACTCCAGGTCCGCGGTTCCCTCCGGGCCGTTAGCCTAGTCAGGTCCCCACAAGCCCCGCGCAGCGCGTGGCTCGTGGTCCGCGCCCTCCGGGCGCTCGCCGAGGAAACCCTACGGGTTCCCTCGTCGGTGCAACGGGCTTCAACCCGCAAACCATTCGCCAAATCCATCCGGGCCGTTAGCCTAGTCAGGTCAGGGCAGCGGGCTTTTAACCCGCCGGTCAAGGGTTCGAATCCCTTACGGCCCATTGTTTCCAGCGCGAGTGATCGTGCCAGGTCGGTCTGCAAAGCAGACCGGCCCAAGCTCGGGGGAGTCCCGACGGGGGCGGAGCCCCCAGGGGGGCCGAGTCCCGACGGGGGCGGAGCCCCCAGGGGGCCGAGCGCATAAGCCAACGCCTTGGCCACCGGCCCATAGCCTTCAAGCGGCGGCGGCGCTGCTGGGCGACGATGCTGGCCAGGTCGGTGGCGCTAGGTCTCGTGTTGGCGGGCTGCGTCGGCCCAATCGCCCACGAAGGCGTGGCACCGGCGCCGCCCCCCGACTTGTCCATCTACGCATCCTGCGCATGGACCTTCAGCGACGGCAGCATCCCCGCTTGCTCGCCTAGGCACGGCGACGGCACCACCATGCGGGTAACACCGTTGCCCACCGTTCCCAGCGGCTGGTTTTGCCGGCTCTGGTCCGAGGATGACGAAGGGTGGCCCGACTGGCGGGTGTACGTGCGCCCCTATGAGGACCCCAAGACGGGCCAACCGGACCCCCTGCACATTCAACTCGGCATCTGGTGGCGTTTCACGCAGGACGTGTCGACGGTTCGTGGCGCCCTGCGGCTCGTGGAGGTGGAGGGATCGCCGACGATCCAATGGGAAGGCGGCCGGACTGGTTTCGTGGCGTTGCCGTGGCCGGCTCCGGCCAGGGACCCCCTGTTCACGGGGGTTCTCCTTCCAGGCCAGCCCAACGTGACGGCGGCCGGCATTGACGTGGAGCAGTGGGAGCCGTTTTGGCACCTTCACGACACGGATGTCTCATGGCCGCGTTTTTGGCCAATTGCCGAGGTCATGGCCGGCGAACCGCTATTCTTACCGGTGCACGGGTCGCAGTGGGACGGCGACTCACGCAACCGGGCGGGCGCCGCGCACTGGGGAACGGCCATCGAGGATTTCTGGAGCGACGAGGCGGCCAATGGGTTTGACTTCAGGCTTTCCCACCGGGGTTTTTCGATCCATGGCCACATGGCAGATGCCCTTGACCCCGTGTGGCTCCGCTGCTCGTGCCACACCAGCTTGATCGCGTCGCTCCTGGACGTTTTCTGCCTTCTGCCGTCGGCTTTTGGTCAGGTCGGCAACGTCGGACTCAAGAGCGACTTGCCTTTGGCCCGCTGATGAAAGCCATCACCTTCGCGCTGGCCGCCGTGCTCGTCCTCGGCGCCGTCGGCGCCAGCCCCGCCGTCGAGACCGCTCAGGCCCACCACAACTCGTGCGAAGACGACCCTGACCCGAAGCCGTGCGACCCGACGATCGACCCGTCGCCGCAGTACGTCTGCGCCTACCTGTGGCACTACGGCCTCTGCAACGGGTAAGCGGCCCGGGTTGGACGATGGGGAAACGGCGCACTCAAGTCGGGCACGCCGCTGGCTGCCCGATGAAGGCCATCACCCTCGTCCTGACCCTCGCGCTCGTGCTGGGAGGCGTCGCCGCCACCCCAGCCGTAGAACCCGTTTCGGCGGGCCACGAGCAGTGCCCCGACCCGGATTACCAGTGCGACCCGCAGCCGTACACGACCAAGGAACTGCTGTGCGCCGTCCTTGAGCACTACGGACTCTGCTAGCCAACACCCCTTCTCCCCCCAGGCGGTCCGCCTCCCAGGACCTGTTTTTTCGGGAGGATACCAGCGTGACCCGCAGCCGTACACGACCAAGGAACTGCCGTGCGCCGTCCTTGGGCGTACGGGTTCTGTTGAATCGAGCTGGATGGATCGGTTCCGTCGCACTCAAGTGAAGCGGCCCGCTGGGCGGCCCATGAAGGCCGTTGTCTTCGTTCTCGTCGTCATCGCAGCGACGGGGTCCATGCTTGCTTCGCCTGCGGTCGAACCCGTTGAGGCCCACTTCATTGAAGGCGCCTGTCCGACCCCCGATCAGCCGTGCACGCCCGTGATGACACCTGGCAGCCACTGGAAGTGCCACCTCACGCGCCCCGCTGGGCCGTGTTGACCCGTCCGCACCTTCACCCCCTCCGCTCGCAACTTCTATTTGCGCCTCCTGCATGACTTGGCGCTCCCAGGCCCACGGGTAGCCTTTTGTACCACCCCTTCTTCGCGCAGCCCTACAACCCCGAGCCAACAGTAGGCCGCGCCTTCTGGCGCTGCCGCTTCGGCAAGGGGGGTTGCGCCATGAGCAGGGGTGGCGCAGCCAGCCGCACGAGGAGAAGCCACTGGGTGGAGTCTCGAATATGGGCCAGGTGATCGTTTGAGCGAGGAAGAGTTCAGGTTTAACGTACTCAATCATGAGTTCGTGCCGCTGCACGAAATCATGTCCGATGAGGATGCCAAGGAGGCCCTAGACGCCATCGGCGTCACCAAGGACCAACTACCAAAAATCCGGGCCAACGACCCTGCCGTCAGGGTTGTGGCTGGCACGCCAGGACAGGTTGTACGCGTCACCCGCAACAGCCCGACCGCCGGCCGCGCCGTCGTCTACCGCCTCGTCGTTGAGGCCCTCTAGGAGTTTTTTCATGCGCGAACTCGTCGATGCCTTCTACAAGGAACGTTCGATCGTTAACCACCACATCGCCTCGTACGATGACTTTCTGGCGCACCGGCTCCAGCACGTCATCGACCACATCCGGGTGGGTGACGACGACACGTCGGAGCGCGGCGTTGTCCAGACCGACATCGAAGGCTACCAGATCAAGCTCGGCAAGATCTCGGTAGGCTACCCGGTGGTCAAGGAGGCCGATGGCTCCCTGCGACCGCTGACCCCGATGGAGGCCAGGCTTCGCAACCTCACCTACCAGGCCCCGCTCACGCTCGAGTTCATCCCCGTCATTGACGGCATTGAGCACGAGGCTGAGCTGGTCAACATCGGCCGCTTGCCGATCATGGCCCACTCGAACCACTGCAACATCGGTCGCAAGCGCCAGGAGGAGGTCTCCGGGCGGCCGCTGAGCGACGCCGAGTACCGGCGCAAGCTCATCGAGTTGCAGGAGGACTCCCTGGACCCCGGCGGCTACTTCATCTCCAACGGCACCGAGCGCGTGCTGATCACCCTGGAGGATCTGGCCCCGAACCGGGTGCTGGTCGAGCGCACGACGCGCTACGGCACCGACGTCGAGGTCGCCAAGGTGTTCTCCCAGCACGAGGGCTACCGTGCCCTCGTCGTGGTGGAGCGCAAGAAGGACGGCAACCTCATGGTCACCGTTCCCAGCGCCTCCGGCCAGATCCCGCTCGTCATCCTGCTGCGTGCCCTCGGCATGGAGTCGGATGAGGAAATCGTGCACGCGATCATGACCGACGACGCGATGGAGCCCCTCATCTTCGGCAACATCGAGTCCGCCGCCGACGAATACGGTGTGACCAACCGCGAAGAAGCGGTCGCCTACCTCGGCAAGCGCCTGGCCGGTGGCCAGGCCAAGGAGTACCGGGTCAAGCGTGTCGAGGCCCTCATGGACCGCAACCTCCTGCCCCACCTGGGCCAGGAGCCCGAGGACCGCATCACGAAGGCCATCTTCCTGGCCCGCATGGGCCAGTCGGTCTTCGAGTTGTACCTCGGCCTGCGCGACACCGACGACAAGGACCACTACGCCAACAAGCGCCTGAAGCTCGCCGGCGACCTGATGGAGGACCTGTTCCGGGTCGCCTTCATGGCCCTGTGCAAGGACCTGAAGTATCAACTCGAGCGCGCGCACGCGCGTAACCGTGACGTGAAGATCCAGACGGCCGTCCGCGCCGACGTGCTGAGCCAGCGCCTGCTGCACAGCCTGGCGACGGGCAACTGGGTGTCCGGCCGCGCCGGTGTGAGCCAGTTGCTGGACCGCACGAGCAACCTGGCGGCACTGTCGCACATGCGCCGTGTCACCAGCCCCCTGACCCGCTCGCAGCCTCACTTCGAGGCTCGTGACCTGCACTCGACCCAGTGGGGTCGCTTGTGCCCCAACGAGACCCCCGAAGGCCCCAACTGTGGTCTCGTGAAGAACCTCAGCCTGTGCGTTGAGATCAGCGAGGGCTTCCCGGAGCGCGAGGTCGAGCGCGTCCTGCGCGACTTCGGTCTCCGGCCGGTGGAGCGCGACGTGCCCGGCGCCCTGGTCTACCTGAACGGTGACCTCGTCGGCTTGCACGACAACGCCTTCGACCTGGTTCGCCGCCTGAAGGAGCGCCGCCGCGCCGGTCTCCTGTCCAACGAGGTCAACGTTTACCACGAGTCGGACACCAACAGCGTGTTCCTCAACTGTGACGCTGGCCGTGTTCGCCGCCCGCTGCTGGTGGCCGACGCCGGCAAGCTGCGCCTGACCAAGGAGTACGTCGAGGACCTCGTCGATGGCCGCATCCGCTGGAGCGACCTCGTCAACGAGGGTGTCATCGAGTACATCGACGCCGAGGAGGAGGAGAACCTCTTCATCGCGCTGACGGAGAACGACCTCACGACATCGAAGACCCACTGCGAGATCGACCCCATGGTCATCCTCGGCATTGGTTCGAGCCTTGTGCCGTACCCCGAGCACAACTCGTCGCCCCGCATTACGATGGGTGCCGGCATGGGCAAGCAGAGCCTCGGTTTCGGCGACGCGAACTACCGCATTCGCCCGGACACCCGCGGCCACCTGCTCCACTACCCGCAGAAGCCCCTGACCCAGACGCACGCGTCGAAGTACATCAACTTCAACGAGCGCCCCGCGGGCCAGAACTTCGTTGTCGCCGTGATGAGTTTCCACGGCTACAACATGGAGGACGCCATTGTCATGAACAAGGCGTCCGTCGAGCGCGGCCTTGGCCGATCCACGTTCTTCCGGACGTACTCGACCGAAGAGCGCCGCTACCCCGGCGGTCAGGAGGATCGCTTCGAGCGCCCGGACCCCGAGTGCCGCGGTGTGCGCCCCGAAGAGATGTACCGCGACATCGAGGAGGATGGTCTCATCAGCCCCGAGTGCGATGTGTCTGGAGGCGACGTGCTGATCGGCAAGACCAGCCCGCCCCGGTTCCTGGAGGAGCCCACGGATTTCCTGACGCCGCAGAAGCGCCGCGAGACCTCGGTCACCGTGCGCCACGGCGAGAGGGGTTTCGTCGACACGGTCATGCTGACCGAGTCGGTCAACGGCTCCCGCATGGTCAAGATCAAGGTGCGCGACCAGCGCATCCCGGAGCTTGGCGACAAGTTTGCGTCCAAGCACGGCCAGAAGGGCGTTTTGGGCCTGATGGTTCCCCAGGAAGGGTTGCCCTTCGACGAGGAGGGCCTGACGCCGGACATCGTCGTCAACCCCCACGCCATTCCCAGCCGCATGACCGTCGCCCACGTGTTGGAGATGATCGGCGGCCTGGTCGGCTCCATGGAGGGCCGGTTCATCGACGGCACCGCCTTCAGCGGCGAGCCGGAAGAGGACCTGCGCCGCCTGCTGCTGGAGAACGGCTTCAAGGACAACGGCCGCCGCCGCCTGCACGACGGGCAGACCGGCCGCATGTTCGAGGTCGACATCTTCGTGGGCTGCATCTACTACCAGAAGCTCCACCACATGGTGGCCGGCAAGATCCACGCCCGCAGCCGCGGTCCCGTGCAGATCCTGACGCGCCAGCCGACCGAGGGTCGTGCCCGTGACGGTGGTCTGCGGTTTGGTGAGATGGAGCGCGACGCCCTGATTGGCCACGGCGTGTCCATGGTCATCAAGGACCGTCTGCTGGACGAGTCGGACCTGACCACGCAGTACGTGTGCAACACGTGCGGTCACGTGGCCATGCTCGACCGGCGCGGCTTCTACCGCTGCACCGTGTGCGGCGACCAGGCGGACATCCACCCGGTCGAGATGAGTTACGCGTTCAAGTTGCTCCTGGAGGAGTTGAAGGCCCTGATTATTGCGCCGCGTATGCGCCTGGAGGCGTTGGTATGAACCGCACCCTGACGAACCAGCCGAAGAAGATCGGCCGCATGCAGTTCGGCCTGCTGTCTCCCAAGGAGATTCGTGGCCTGTCGGCGACGAAGGTCATCACGGCCGACACGTACGACGACGACGGCTTCCCCATCGAGATGGGCCTGATGGACCCCCGCCTGGGTGTCATCGAGCCTGGCCTGCGGTGCAAGACGTGCGGCCAGAAGGTCGGCGACTGCCCCGGCCACTTTGGTCACATTGACCTGGCCATGCCGGTCGTCCACGTCGGCTTCGTGCGCGTGGTGCGCGACATGCTGCGCTCCAGTTGCCGTGGCTGCGGCCGCATCCTGTTCTCGGAGCGCGTGCGCGCCGATTACGAGCGGCTGCTGGCCACGTACCTGCAAGAGGAGAAGGAGGTGGCCGGTCTCGCCAAGCGCGTGGCCAAGGAGGCCTCCAACGTGACGGTCTGCCCGTACTGTGCCCGCGAGCACGGAACCATCGACGTGGACAAGCCCACGACGTTCCGCGAGAACGGCCACAAGATGACGCCCAGCGAGGTGCGCGAGTGGCTGGAGAAGATCCCCAACGAGGACCTTCCCCTGCTGGGCCTGAACCCCGAGGTTTGCCGCCCCGAGTGGATGGTCCTGACGGTGCTGCCGGTTCCCCCAGTGACCATGCGCCCCAGCATCACCCTCGACTCGGGTGAGCGCTCGGAGGACGACCTGACGCACAAGCTGGTCGACGTGATTCGCATCAACCAGCGCCTGCAGGAGAACCGCGACGCCGGTGCCCCTCAGCTCATCGTTGAGGACTTGTGGGAACTGCTTCAGTACCACATTACCACGTACTTCGACAACCAGACCGCCGGCATCCCGCCGGCCCGCCACCGCTCGGGTCGTCCCCTCAAGACGATCAGCCAGCGGTTGAAGGGCAAGGAAGGCCGCTTCCGCAGCAACCTGTCGGGCAAGCGCGTCAACTTCTCTGCGCGTACGGTGATTTCGCCCGACCCGAACCTGTCGATCAATGAAGTGGGCGTGCCCATCCAGTGCGCCCGCGAACTGACGACGCCGGTCCGGGTGACCATGGCGAACTTCTCCTACTGCCGCGACTTGATCCTGCGCGGCCCCGACCCGGAGCCGGAGCAGGGCCGCCTGTACTCTCCCGGCATCAACTACGTGATTCGGCCCGACGGCCGGCGCGTGAAGGTGACCGAGAAGAACGCCGAGGAAGTCGCCAAGCGGCTCGAAGTGGGCGCCGTCATCGAGCGTCAACTGGACGACGGCGACGTTGTTCTGTTCAACCGGCAACCCACGCTGCACCGCATGAGCATGATGGCCCACAAGGTGCGCGTCATGCCCGGCAAGACGTTCCGGTTCAACCTGCCCTGCTGCCCGCCGTACAACGCGGACTTCGACGGGGACGAGATGAACCTGCACGTGATCCAGGGTGAGGAAGCTCGCGCCGAGGCCGAGATCCTGATGAAGGTGCAGGAGAACATCCGTTCCCCGCGCTTCGGTGGCCCCATTATCGGCGCCATTCACGACCACATCTCGGGCAACTTCCTCATGACGTGGAAGAACCCCAAGATCGCCTTGGAGGACGCGACGCAGGTGTTGGCCCGTGTTGGTTTCAAGGGCCAGGCGCCCCCGATCCACGCGGAGAAGGACGCCCGCGGCGAGACGCGCAAGTACGTCTACGGCAAGGATCTCTTCAGCACGCTGCTTCCGGACGACCTGAACCTGGTCTACCGCTCGGCGGCCTGGCCTCCCGGCATGTCCAAGGAGGACGCCCTCAAGCCGGAGCACGATTACCAGGTCATCATCGAGAACGGCCGGCTCATCAGTGGCGGCATCGACGAGAAGTCGATCGCCGCGTTCAAGGGCACCGTGCTCGACCACATCAGCCGCCGGTACGGCAACGCCCGCGCCCGCGAGTTCCTGGACAAGGTGACGAAGATGGGCAACGGGTACCTGACCCTGCGCGGCTTCTCCACCTCGATCGACGACGAAGACATCCCGCAGGATGCCATCGACGAGATTCAGAAGCGTGTCACCGAGACGCGCGCCCGCGTCGAGGAGCTGGTTCAGCACTACAAGGATGGCGAACTTCAGGGCCTGCCCGGTCGCAGCCTGGAAGAGACGCTGGAAATGGAGATCATGCGTGAGACCGGCCAGGCGCGTGACGCCGCTGGTGAAATCGTCGCCGGCCACGTTGGCATGGGCAACGCCGCTGTTCTGATGGCGCGGTGCGGTGCTCGTGGTTCGATGCTGAACTTGTCGCAGATGGCGGGCATGGTGGGCCAGCAGGCGGTGCGCGGTGAGCGTATCCACCGCGGTTACCACAAGCGCACCCTGCCTCACTTCGAGTGGGGTGACCTGCGTGCCAATGCGAAGGGCTTCGTGGCCAACTCTTACAAGTCCGGCCTGACGCCCACGGAATACTTCTTCCACTCGATGGGTGGCCGTGAAGGTCTCGTGGACACGGCGGTTCGTACGAGCCGCTCCGGTTACATGCAGCGCCGTTTGATCAACGCCTTGGAGTGCCTGCGCGTGGAGCAGGACGGCAGTGTGCGCAACACAACGGGCCAAGTGGTCCAGTTCGTGTACGGTGAGGACGGCGTCGATCCGACGCGCAGTCACTCCGGCGAGCCCA
>JBFJYU010000093.1:0-10574 GCA_041622435.1 Thermoplasmatota archaeon
ACCCGCGACGACCACAAGAAGGTCAGCGACCAGTGCTACGCGTTCTACGCCGAGGGTCGTGACCTTCGTGGCCTAGTGGCCATCGTCGGCAAGGATGCGCTGTCCAAGCGTGACCTGCAGATCCTGGACTTCGCGGAACTCTTCGAGAACCGCTACGTGCGCCAGGGCCGCGACGAGGACCGCAGCATCGAGGACACGCTCGACCTGGGCTGGGAGCTCCTGGCGACGGTGGACGAGTCCCTGCTGACTCGGATCGACAACAAGACGATCCAGGCGTTCCACCCCAACCACCGCGCCCAGACCGTTACGGCCTAGGCGAACGGCCTCTTTTCTTCCCTTTCTCTTCCTTTCTCTTTCCAATCTCTTCTTGTCGTCATCTTGGACGCAGCGAAGCCGCCGGGTGGCAGATCCCCGCCGCGGTGTCGTTTTGGCGGCCCGCCATCGATCGCTAGGCGGACCGGTGAGGGCAGGCCGGCGCGGACGTGTCCGGCCCGTCTAGCACCTGTCCTGAAACGTCCAGGCTCCGACCGGGTTTCCGACTACCACGTCCAAATGC
This sequence comes from Thermoplasmatota archaeon, assembly GCA_041622435.1. Classification (GTDB taxonomy): domain Archaea; phylum Thermoplasmatota; class E2; order JACPAO01; family JAHFTW01; genus JBFJVP01. The sequence goes on from JBFJYU010000093.1 coordinate 557, forward strand.
ACGGCGTAGTGGCACGTGTGTGTCAACGTGAGCACATCGTCGGTTTCGGCCCAGACAGCGGACGGGTAGACGTAGACAGGCCCACCCACGGTTGAGGCCAGCCAGAAGCATTCCATGAGTAAACTGGATGTGTAGACGCTGGCCAGATAGATTCCGAGGCCAACCTCGGCGACTGGCGTGTACAGGATTTGGTTGCAGTTTGCCGGGTGTCCGCTGGCGGAGGGGCATCCGGTGGCGAGGCAGTTGACGGCAGCGCAGGGGGCATCCGTGCAGTCCTCCAGAGGGGCCGGGATTCCGTCGTCTCCGGCGGCCATCGGCGTGCCGGACAATAGCAGGGCGATGGCCATCGTCGCCATGGCCAGGGATCGGGCGCGTCTGCTGCGCGGAGCTGATGTGGGTCGGTGCATGGTGTCTCCAGGTACGGCCGGTGGCCGCACCCGAGGTGTGACCGTCTGGTGGAGGTAATAGAATCCTGGGTTGTTTGTGGCTGCAAATGCAGCATGGTGTGGGGTTTCTGCGCAGCAACCGTCGCGGGGGGCCCGGGGGAACGGCCGCTAGGAAGCCGTGGTGGGCGCGGGCTTCGATGCCGCGGTGCAGGCACGCCTTCCCTCAATTCTTTTGTTGAGGCATTCAACTCGTGGCTTGTGGGCCTGTACTGGAATCCCTGGGCGTTGACGGGAATCGTGGCGTCGCTCGTGGCGTGGGCTCTGGCGTTCCTGATCTACCTGACGAATCCACGTCGCCTCCAGAATCGTGCGCTGGCGCTCTTCATCGTAACGATGGGCACGGGTTTCGGGGTGGGCGTGGGGTGGATGTTCGCGGCGGCGGATGTGCCCACGAGCCTTGCGCTACAGGCGGTCAGCCTGGCTGGCTTCTATGCTTCCGCGCCGTTCTATCTGTTGTTTCTCTCAACGTTGCCCACGCGTACAATGGCTTGGCTACGTCCGCGCCCGGTGCGCGCCGCGCTGTGGGTTGCGCCGATACCGCTGGTGGCTGCCATGGTGGTCAACTTTGACCACATCGTAGCAGGAGTTGTGGAGGTGCCCTACGCGCGCTTTGACTCGTATTGGACGCGGTTGGGGACGCTGATCTTCGAAATCCAGGCCCTCACCACGGCGAGCCTGGGTATCGTCGCGGCCGTGGGGGCGATCCGCGAGAGCCCCCGGGGGGGTTTGTTGCATCGTCAGGCGCAGTGGTACGCGGGGACGTTCATCGTGTGGGAGGTCCTGCAATTGGTGGCGTTTACCCTGTTGGAGGTCGCGTTCCGGTCCCCCAATCCCAGCATTGTGCTGTACACGGTGGCTGCGGGTGTCCTGTTTCCGGCCGCGTCCTTGTTGTTCATGTTGATGCTGGCCTATTCGATTCTAAAGGTGCAATTGTTCCACATTGACCTGCGCATCAAGATGGGGCTGCGGCGGAGCTTCGTGGTGGCGCCGTTTGCCGTGGCCTTCTTTGTGGCTACGGAGAGCCTGGAGAGTCTGGTGCCGTTTGATTCCTATTGGCTTGGCCTAGCTGCCGCGGGTGTCCTTACGCTCGCGTTCGTGCCGCTGCAGCGGTGGGCCTCGCGGCTGGCGGATGGCTTGATGCCGACGGTGCAGGAGTCGCCGGCGTACCGGGCGCGGCGGGCGCGGGAGATCTACGCCGCCGCTGTTGAGGGGGCCCGCCTTGATGGCATGGTGACGGGGACGGAACGTGCCATGCTCGATCGGCTGGCCAGCGAATTGGGCATCAGTGCCCGGGTCGCCGTCGCCCTCGAGCGGGTCCCACGAGAATCAACGTCAGCAGGCGCCACGTGAGTCGCCGTGGGCCTCGTGGGCGCCCCACGAGTGGTCGTTGACGGTCATGGTGCGTTGGCCGGGGCCGTGCTGGTGGCAGATGAGGAAGTCCTCCCCGCCGAGGGCCAGCCAGTCGTTGCCGTAACCAGGGCCTCCCAGGTGTGCAGGCAGCGGCGGGTGGCCGCTGGTATGGCAGTAGGCGGTGCGCTGGGCCGATGTGTCGCCGTGGCTCTGGGTGAACGCGGTTCCGGCGGCGATGGCCTCTGCCTCGATGGTGGCCTCGATGGCCGCAAAGGTCGTCGGGTCCGGGGCGGCCGCCAGCGAGGCGGCGTTGTTCCAGGCGTTGTCGCGCCACGTGATGAGGGCGGAGACGACCACGTCGTCGAGGGGTGAGGTTGCATTGCCGTCGCGTCCGAGGCTCGCGTCGTAGCGGGCGCCGAGTTGGTCGTAGGCGCCGGCCATCACGCCGGAGAAACCGTCGTTGACGCGGTCGAAGTCATCCTTGCGACCTTGCTGGGGGTACTGCATGTCGTAGGTGCTGTGAGCCAAATCGAAGTTCACGTGCGCGCTCACGCCGGCGAAGAGGTCCTGCGTGGCGTTGCTGGTGCCGGAAGCGGCGTGGGCGAAGGCAATGCGCCAGGGCTCCGGCGCCGCGCCGCCCGCGTGGTGGACTTCGTAGGCCCATAGGTAACGGGATGCAAAGTCGGCGTCCCAGGTCACCAGGTAGGGATTGTCCTCAAAATGGGAGTCGGCCAGGAGGTAGCCCATTTGGGCGGTGGTGATCAGGTAGAGCAACGCGAAGATGGCGTCCGGGTCGCAGGTGGCGTCCAGGACGACCCACAGGTCGTGCAGGGCCGTCGTGACGCCGATGTACGTCTCCATGTCCCCGGGTCCGGCAGGAATCGAGTCTGCCGCGGGACCGGGGGAGTGGGCAGTCACCAGGCCGGCTGAAAGGAGAAGGGCCATGGTGACCACGGGGGTACGCATACCCTGGCCTTTCTTTTCTCGTGCAAAACCGGAGCGGAAAGTACCAAGTCCTGCACCGGCGGCGCTCCCCGGGGGGAGATGCCAAATCACGGGATGGAGGGTGGGCGACAGCGCCGCGCCTGCCGGGCATGCGTTGTCGCCATCGCGCTCCCGTGCCCTGAGCCCTGTGCCCCTTGCCCAGTGCCCCTTGCCCGGGGTCGGCGGCACGGGGCGTGGCCAGGGCGCCGCGTTACTGGGGTGCCGCGACCCCGGGCTCGCCCCGACGAGACCAGGGCTGGGTACAAGGGGCGTGGCCCCCGCTGGGGTGGAAGGGGAAGGATCCGGCGGAGCTAGCAGTGGTGGTCGCCGTACCAGGAACTGAAGGGGCCCGCAACGGCCGCCTGCACCATGAGCCGGGCGCGGCATGTGCCGTCCAGGCTGGCCTGCTGGGTGGTTTCCCCGTACACGTGGGTGCCGGTGGCCCCGCCCAGCGGGGTCACCACGCCGCCGCACTGCTTGATGGCGGTGTCCGAGTAGATGCTGCCCACGTACACATAGAACAGCACCGCGCCGGCGGGGGTGCTCACGATGGCAGGGCAGCCGGGGGGGTGAACGCCGGGCAAGAGGCTGCAGCGGGCCTGGAAGGCTGGCAGGTCTTTGCGTGCGTGGTGCAGCATGCCTCCCAATGCGTCAAGTGCCAGGGGCACCCCGTTCAAGTCCGGGCCGTGGGCGAGGGTCCGGGCCACGTCATCGCACAGGAATTGGCGGCAATCCTCGGCGCCGGCGGACTCTATGACGGGCTCCGTCTATTGCCCGTGAGTGAGTGTGCAGGCGGTGGGCACGCAGGCCGGCTTCAGGTCGGCGGGGCAAGTGTCCGGTCCGCAGTCGCTCGGGTTGCAGAGTCCGTGGAGGATCTCCGGAACGTCGGGGGCCTGGGCGCTGGCGGGGGCCGCCAGGGTGCCGGTGGATACGAGGGCGAACAGTAGCAAGGCGCGGGCGCGGGTGGGTGGGACGATCATTGTGGTCCTGGCACGCCAATTGACTGGGCAACTGCACGAGGGGTCGTCGCCTCACATGCTCGCCCAACCAGCTCGGGGGTGCCGGCCGGACGTCTGCGTTCGGTTCAAAACCCTCTCGCAGACGATGGGGTGCAGATGCACCATCGGGCGCCGCGCGCCGGCTACAGGAAACCTGGCTCCGGATTCGGGCAGTCCACTTGTTCGTAGTCCCACGGGTCGAGGGCGTAGTAGGAGCCGGCGGGCAGCCACTCTTCCTCGGGTCGGTCCACGAGGTGCGCGAAGACCCCTTCCAGCACGCGGGCGTTGAGGGTGCTGGCGCAGGGAACCTGGCTGGGATTGACTGCGTAGCTCATGATGTCCGTGGTGGGGACGTAGCGGGCGTTGAAGTCCAGCGCGTCGCCGACGTGGCCAGCGCCGAGGCAGTGGCCGACTTCGTGGGCGACCAGGTCGTACAGGTAGTTGTTGCCGCCCAGGGCACTGGCGAAGTTGAGCGCCACGCAGCGGAAGCCTCCGGTCACGCATTCGCCGGCGTAGATGGCCATGCCGTCGTGTTCGTGGACGGGGTACATGTGCCGGGCGCCGCCCACAACGCTGCACACGATCTGCTCGGCGCTGAGGCCGATGCTGGTGGAGCGCTGGCCGCTCTCGCTGATCACGATGATTTCCGGGTCCGCCACCGCGTCAAGGCTGGGCACGTCGACTCCCACCACGTAGGTGTTGAGCTCGAACGCGTCCACGAACCACGGCGCTGCGAACTGCTCCACGTCGGCCCAGCGGGCCGTGGCGAGCGCCGCGGCGGCGGTAGCCGACTGCGGGTCGACGCCGGGCACGGGCATGATCACCGCGTCGATCACGGTCGTGTCGAGGTCGTAGACGACGTAGCCGTGGAACTGGTGGTCCCAGAAGTCGCAGGTCTCGTTGTCGGTGCAGTACTCCACGAGCGCCTCGTACGGGTAGCGGTCCTCCGGCGGGAGTTCCGGGGCCGCGTCGGTCGAAGAGTCGCCGAGGCAGCCGGCGAGGGAGGCGGCGAGCAAGATGATCAGCGGAGCTGTGCGCATGGCGCGACCGTCGCCTCCCTCCAAGAAGAGGATTGTGGCGTTGAAGACGGCCCGGGGGCAGGCTGCGGAGCCGATGGGCGCGGGGCGCACGGCGGTGGGCCGGTGGCCTTATCGACGCAACCCCGGCTCGCGGCGCCATGAAGGTGCATATCACCCACCAGCCCAGTTACGCCAAGGCCCGCGTGGAGCTCGCCCCGGGCGAGGCGGTCAAGGCGGAGTCGGGTGCCATGCTAGCGATGGAGGGCCAAGTCGACATCAAGACCGCCAGCGGCGGCATCATGAAGGGCCTGAAGCGCAGCGTCATGGGCGGCGAGTCGTTCTTCCAGAACACGTTCACGGCCGGCTCCGCTGGGGGCGTCGTCCACCTTTGTCCGAGCCTGCCGGGCGATCTGTGGCACACGGACCTGCGCGGGCACGCGCTCATCGTCCAGGATGGCTCCTACCTCGCCTCGTCGCCGGAGATCCAGGTGGACACCAAGTGGGCCGGCGCGCGCGGCTTCTTCAGCGGCGAAGGCTTTGTGATGCTGAAGGTCAGCGGCCACGGCGACCTGATCCTGAGCAGTTACGGCGCCATCGACCAGCATAACCTCCAGCCGGGCCAGAACCTGACCGTCGACACCGGCCACATCGTGGCGTTCACCGATGGCATGGCGCACCAGATTCGCCGCCTCGGGGGCATCAAGTCGACGCTGTTCAGCGGCGAGGGCATCGTGTCGGAATTCACGGGGCCGGGTACGGTTTGGACCCAGAGCCGCAGCACCCAGAGCTTCCTCGGCTGGCTGGCCCGCCGACTGCCCGGTGGCGGCGGGGACGGCGGCGGCCGCAGCGGCGGAGTCCTCGGTTCCCTGATGCGCGGCTAGCCGGTTATCCGCCACACGATTGCCACCCCTTATGCGTGGCTCCGGCGGTGGTCGCTCCGTGGAAGTCCACGTTCCCGTCCATCGCGGCGCCGAGGCGTTCAGTTTCTGGACGCACGGCGTCGGTGTCCTCTTCGCCATCGCCGGCCTCGTCTGGATGCTGGTGCGCGCCGAGTCGACGGCGGCCACCTTCGCGTTTGCCGTTTACGGAACGACGCTGATCCTGCTCCTGTCGGCGAGCACGGCCCACCACGCAGTGCAGACGGCCACGGGCGCGGAGCGCAGCGGCCTGATGCGTCGCCTCGACCATGTGTCCATCTTCCTGTTCATCGCGGGCACCTACACGCCCGTGGCCGTGTTGGCTGTGCCTCCGGTCTGGGGCTGGTCCATTCTGGGAGTCGTGTGGGGCTGCGCGCTGGCGGGCACGATCATGAAGCTGTTTGCGCCGTTCACGCCCCGCTGGGCCACGGCGGCCATCTACGTGGCCATGGGCTGGATCGCCATCATCGGCATCAAGCCCCTGCTCGAGGTCTTCTCGATTCCCGACCTGCTGCTCCTGCTGGCCGGCGGCCTCGTTTACACTGGAGGCGCCGTGGGCTACGCGCTGAAGAAACCGGACCTGTGGCCGCGCTGGGTGGGCTTCCACGGCGTCTGGCACGTGCTCGTCCTCATCGCGGCGGGCCTGCACTTCGCGTTCATCATCCGCGCCGTGCCGGTGGCCTAGCGCGCAGCGCGTGGTGCGCTACTCCAGACTCGGCACCCTGAACTCTGGCGGCTTGCCGCCGTCGCCGGCGATCTCCGTCCAATCCACGGGCCGTGGCTCGTCGAGGGGGCTCAGGATGAGGCCGCTGCGCAGCTTGGGAATGAAGAACGTCGACTTTTGCGGCATCACGTGGCCCGCCTGGCTCACGTCGAGCACGGAGCGGACAGGGATGCGGGGCGGCAGGATGGCAAACTGGGCCGTGCCGGCGCGCACCGCCTCGAAGGCCTCGCTGTCCTCGCGGGTGTACGAGACGTGGTCCTCCAGGTTGTCCGGCGTGACCCCCCAGCAATCCCGCAGCAGACGCTCGTGCAGGGCCGTGATGGAGAGCTTGTCGAGGGCGCCGCGGCCCTCGTCCACTTCGCTGCCCGGCTTCAGCCGAAGGACGTGCGCGGCTCCCTTGGCGAGGCCTTGCGCCGACAACAGCACAAAGGATTCGCCCTCGCTGGCGGCATCGGGAACCCGGTCGCCGGCCAGTTGCACCTCCTCGACGTTCCAATGGGGTTTCGCCGCCGCGAGGGCCGCGTCTAGGTCCATGGCGAGGCCGCGCAGCAGGCGATGCGTCGGGTCGATGCGAATGCCGGAATCCTGGTCGCGAACCAGCACAGCGAGGACGGAGCCGTCCTCGGGGCGTCCCGTTTCGGTGTAGTGGTTGACGGCGGTCTGGTAGCGGTGGTGGCCGTCGGCGATGACGAGTGTCTTGTCCTCGAATTGGGCCACGACCTCCCCCACGCCCTCGGCGCGGGTCACAGGCGCCACGACGTGCCGGTACCCCTGCTCGTCCGTGAAGTCCAGGATCGCGTCGTCCTCGTTGCTGGACAACACCTCGTCCACCCAGCCGCGCTCGTCGCGGTACAGCAACTGGATGGGCTCCGTGTCGCACGCCGTCGCGCGGCGCAGGTTGAGCCGGTCCACCTTGGCCTTCTTCAGCGTCGCCTCATGGCGGCGGACCTCCTCGTACTTCGGATCAACCGCCACCCGGGCGAAGAAGCCCTTCATCGTGTGCGCCTCGCCGGCCGCGTCGCGGTAGTGCACCGTGTACGTGTAGAAGCCGGGCCGCTGGTCGCGTTCGAAGCTGCCGTCGGCCAACCATTCCTGGATCGCCGCCGCCGCGTCCCCAGAGCCGGCATCGGTTTGCTCGGGCAGGATGACGCGGACGATGTTGTGGGGTTCGGCCGCCGCGTAGTCGGCCCGCTGCTTCGGGCTGATCACGTCGTACGGCGGACTCGTCACGTTCGCCGCGTCGAGCCTGGATGCGTAATGGATGGCTCGAAGCGGTGCGATGGCGACCATGGAGCGCGCGACCCGGGACCGCGCTATGGGCGTTTCGGGGGGTACACGAAGGGCCCGAAGCGGGCACGGGCCCGCTTGGTCACCATGTCGGCCACGCGCTCGAAGGCCGGGTACGGAACCACGACCACGGCGCGCTGGGGCGCCTGGCCGTAACGCTTCACGAGCAAGTCGGCCATGGCATCGTAGCGGGCGTAGATGGCATCTCGGAGATCGGGCAGCCGCGCCATGTAGCCGGACAACAGCTTCTCCAGGGCGGCCCGCGGCGTCGGCGCATCGAAACCCTCCCGGCGAATCATCTTGTCCACCGCCTTGAGTCCCTTGCGACCCTTCGGTGGCTCCGGCGGCTCGGCCAGCAGGATCGGCGTCACCGCGGCACCGTTGGCCTCCGCCCAGCCCGCCAGCGCAATCCAGGCCGCGTTGGCCTGGGCCGGGCACAGCGGCACCAAGCGGTCGTAGAAGCGCGCTTCCAGCGGCGTCAAGCCGTTGGGCTTGTGGCGCAGGGTCTCCCACTCGCCCGCGCTGAGCGCAACCTCAATGCGGCCCGGGGCAAGTGTATCGAGGGCGCTGAGCAGCGGCGCCACCTCGCGCGAGTCGTGGGCAACGACGCCCACCATCGTCAGGCGGGAGGGCCCCACGGCGACGAACCGCTGCATGCTACCGGCCGAACGTGCCGGCGTCGTTGAGCGGTCCCACCACGGTGCGCCAGCGGCCGTCCAGGTGCTGGGCGCGGTATTCGAGGTAACGCCGCGCGTTGGCCCATGTGGCCTTGGCGATGGCGTCGTTGTCCTCGCGCACCACCCGGCACGGCGAGCCGACGGCCAGGCTGCGAGGCGGCACGACGAAACCGTCCGGGACCAGACTGAGCGCCCCGACCAGCGACCGCTCGCCGACGACGGCGCCGTTGAGCACCACCGCATTCATGCCGATGAGGGCGTGATCGTCCACCTTGGCTCCGTGCACGATGGCCCCGTGGCCCACCGAAACCTCCTCGCCGATGACCGTGGGGTGGCCTTTCTCGGTGTGCACCACACAGCAATCCTGGATGTTGCTGCCCCGGCCAACGGTGATGGGATCGAGGTCCCCGCGCAGCACGGCGTTGGGGCCGATGAAGCAATCGGGCCCAATGGTCACCTGCCCGATCACGATGGCGCCGGGCGCCAGCACCGCGCTCGGGTCGATATCAGGGCCCACGGGCCCGCTTTCAAAGCTCCTGGACACAAGCGTTAAGGTCCCGCGTCAGCCTAAAAACCCCTGCCCATGCAACCAGCCCGTGGATTGCTCGTCGCCATCCTCCTGATGACACCCCTGCTGGCGGGGTGCAGCGGCGACGATGCGTCCCCGCCGCAACCCGACGCGCCGATCGACGAGGGAAAGCCGCCCCTGACGATCGAGGAGTTCGAGGACCCAAATCACTACTGCGTCGTCAACGAGGACCGGGACCGCGTGCACGCCCCCGACCTGGAGGGCAAGCCCTGGAAGCTCGGGCAGTGGTGGACTTACGACCTGCAACTCGGCGACGGCGCCCCGACCACAACCAAGCTGGTGTATTACGAGGATCAGGACCAAGGCGCGCATTACATGGTCGGGACACCGACGCGCGAGGAGGCCCTCATCCACGGTTTGTTCTCGACCAACCCCATGATCGGCCGCATCCACGCGGCCCTCTACTCACCCCACGAGTCCGGCGACCACGCGGACATGTTCCACTTCCCGCTGTGCCAGGGCAGCACCTGGTCGACGGTTTTCTTCGGCGAGACGTACACGCTCACGGCCAGTCGGGCCACCCTTGACCTGCCCGAACCCGTCGGCCGCTCGCCGGGGTTCATCATCAACGGGACCAGCGACGCCGGCAGCCAACTCACGATCACGTACAGTCTGCCGGCGCAGTGGTTCACGCTGATCGACCTGCGCCGGGCGAGCGAGGATTCGTCGGGCAATGTCTTGATGCAACTCAAGGAGTTGGGCCAGGGCTACTCGGGCCCGGCGTTTTTCCTGCGCGCCCAGCAGGATTTCATCATGGACCTCGCCGGCGGTGTGGAGCCGCTCAACACCATCGCCATGGCGCGCGAGGACGGCAAGGATGGCGCCTACGACACACTCGGGATTTCCCTCGAACTGGCCCGCGCCAGTGGCAACGGCGAGTTCATGCTGGAACTCCTGGACCCCGCCGGCGAGGTGGCCCTGGCCACGGCCGTCGGCGACCTCAGCGGCAACGAAACGGTCTCAATGCTCCTGGAAGTACCGTACCAGGCGGGCGAGTGGAACGTCCGCCGCACCATGATTCCGCCAG